>JAQZAX010000171.1 GCA_029239455.1 Anaerocolumna sp. | reverse complement strand
ACACATTGAACGTGCTGAAATGCAATATTTATATTCAGATGGTGAACTATACTACTTTATGGATACAGCTACATTTGACCAATTTGCACTTAATGAAGATTCAATCGGCGATTCATTAAAGTTTGTTAAAGAAAATGACATGGTTAAAATGCTTTCACATAATAAAGAAGTATTTGCTATTGAACCACCGTTATTTGTTGAATTAGTAATTACGGATACTGAACCAGGTTTTAAAGGAGACACAGCGCAAGGTGCAACAAAACCTGCTGTGGTTGAAACTGGTGCAACAGTATATGTTCCGTTATTCGTAGAACAAGGGGACAAGATTAGTATTGATACAAGAACAGGTGATTATTTAAAGAGAGTATAATACTGGTTATCTAGCAATAGATTAATGAAACCCTTGAGAAATCAAGGGTTTTTCTTCAATATAGAATTCATGAATTTAGAATATATAGTATTACATGGTAGTACTTTCAAATATTTAACATATAATCATAAATAATAAACAGTTTTACTACTGGGAGAATTATCAGAAGAAAGAAGGAATACTAATGAATGAGATAGAAACCTATATACAGGGCTTTAAAATTCGTAAGGCTAAGCCGGGAGATGAAAAGATTCTATGTGATTTAATCAAAGAACTGGCTTCCTACGAGAACCTTTTGGATGAAGTTGAAGCAACAGAAGATAGAATCAAGGATACCATATTTGAGAAACACTATGCAGAGGTATTAATTGGTGAATATGATAATGTACCCATAAGTTACGCATTATACTTTCATAACTATTCTACTTTTTTAACAAAACCAGGACTTTATCTGGAAGACATCTATGTAAAGCCAGAATACCGTCACCTAGGAATTGGTAAATTATACTTTCAAATACTCGCTCAGATTGCAGTGGAAAAAGATTGCGGTAGAATGGAATGGACTTGTTTAGATTGGAATGAGCCTTCCCTAAAGTTCTATAAGAAAATGGGTGCAGAACCTAAATCTGAGTGGATAATACACAGAGTCTCTGGGAATGCTTTGCAGGAGTTAGCAGATGGAAGCATATAGTAATAACAAAAAGATATAGTGAAACAAGAAATAAAAAATAAATATAGATGAATGTATAGGAGGAGTTAAAATGAAAGCAGCAGAACGCTTTTTAAATTATGTTAAAATTGATACTCAATCAGTAGATGATATGGATGTATTTCCTAGCAGCGAAAAGCAAAAAAATCTGGGTAAATTATTAGTAAAAGAGTTACAGGAACTTGGAGCTTCCAATGTTCGTTTTGATGAACATGGTTATGTATATGCAACAATTCCGGGAAATATTGATAAAAAGGTTCCTGTACTTGGATTTGTTTCCCATATGGATACCGCACCAGCCTTAACTGGGGAAAATGTAAAACCAAGAATTATTACAAACTATGATGGCGAAGATATAGTGTTAAATGAAGAGTTGAAAGTATATTTAGAAACCTCCCAGTACCCAAGTTTAAAAACCTATCAGGGTCAGGACTTGATTGTTACGGATGGAACCACATTATTAGGTGCCGATGATAAAGCTGGGATAGCTGAAATCATGACCATGGCAGAAATTCTATTAAACAATCCAGAGATAAAACATGGTACGATACAGATTGGCTTTACCCCCGATGAAGAAGTTGGCCGCGGGGTTGACTTTTTTAATGTAGAAGGGTTTGGCGCAGAATTTGCTTATACAGTAGATGGTGGAGAACTGGGTGAACTAGAATACGAAAACTTTAATGCAGCAGCTGGGAAAGTAGTATTCCAGGGTACCAGTATTCACCCTGGCTCTGCAAAAGGTAAAATGGTAAACGCTCTTTTGTTAGCCATGGAATTCCAAAACATGCTTCCCGTAAATGAAAATCCAATGTATACAGAAAACTATGAAGGCTTTTACATGCTTAATTCTCTAGAGGGAAGTGTCGATAAGGCTATTGCCAACTATATCATCAGGGATCATGACAAGTTTAAGTTTGAAGCAAAAAAAGCTACCTTTATTAAGATAGCAGACTATCTGAATGACAAATACGGTGCAGGTACCATTGAAGTAACGGTGAAAGATTCCTATTATAATATGAAAGAGAAGGTTGTGCCACATTTTCATTTGATTGAAAATGCAAAACAAGCTATGGAGGAGCTTGATATTGTTCCTAAAATTGTACCGATTCGTGGTGGTACTGATGGCTCCAGATTATCCTATATGGGATTACCATGTCCAAATATTTGTACTGGCGGCAATAACTTCCATGGCAGGTATGAATATATCTCAATACAATCCATGGAAAAAGTTGTGGATTTATTATTGAAGATTATTAATATCTATACGAATAAATAATCTGAAAAGTTTATAATAATGAAATATTTAATTGATTTTTTGCCGGAAATAAGATATTATAAACAACAACCGAAAATTTATACATTTCAATGGAAAAAAATCCAATAAATATAAAGGTGGTAGGTATATGAGAAGTGACGCAGTAAAAACCGGAGTGCAGCAGGCACCCCACAGATCCCTATTTAACGCTTTGGGATTAACAAAAGAAGAATTACAGAAACCATTAATTGGTATTGTAAGTTCTTATAATGAAATTGTACCAGGACATATGAACCTGGATAAAGTTGTAGATGCTGTTAAGCTTGGAGTTGCAATGGCTGGGGGAACACCAATTGTCTTCCCTGCGATCGCAGTATGTGATGGTATTGCAATGGGCCACCTTGGAATGAAATACTCTCTTGTAACAAGAGATTTAATTGCTGACTCTACAGAAGCAATGGCAATGGCTCATGCATTTGATGGATTAGTTATGGTACCTAATTGTGATAAAAATGTTCCGGGATTATTAATGGCTGCAGCCCGTGTTAATATTCCTACGGTATTTGTAAGCGGCGGACCAATGCTTGCAGGACGTGTCAATGGACAAAAAACCAGTCTTTCCAGTATGTTTGAAGCAGTTGGAGCTCACAGTGCAGGTAAAATGACAGAAGAAGAAGTAGAAGAATTTGCAAGTAAAGCATGTCCTACCTGTGGTTCTTGTTCAGGAATGTATACTGCTAACAGTATGAACTGCCTTACAGAAGTATTAGGTATGGGCTTAAAAGGCAATGGAACAATTCCAGCCGTATATTCAGAAAGAATTCGTCTTGCAAAACATGCAGGAATGAAGATTATAGAGCTTTTAGAAAAAGATATTAAACCTAGAGACATTATGACAGAAAAGGCTTTCTATAATGCTTTGACTGTTGATATGGCATTGGGCTGTTCAACAAACAGCATGTTACATTTACCAGCCATTGCTCACGAAGCAGGGGTTGATTTAAATCTGGATATTGCCAATGAAATTAGTGCTAAGACACCAAATCTTTGTCATCTGGCACCAGCGGGACACTCTTATATTGAAGAGTTAAATGAAGCCGGTGGCGTATATGCCGTAATGAATGAATTAAACAAGAAGAATTTATTATATACTGACTTAATAACAGCTACTGGTAAAACAGTAGAAGAAAATATTGCAGGATGTGTGAATTTAGATCCTAATATTATCAGACCGATTGAGAATCCATACAGTAAGACAGGTGGAATTGCTGTTTTAAAAGGTAATCTTGCAGCAGAAGCAGCCGTAGTAAAACGTTCTGCCGTAGCTCCTGAGATGATGAAGCATGAAGGTCCTGCCAGAGTGTTTGACTGTGAAGAAGATGCAATCAAAGCGAT
>JAQZAX010000041.1 GCA_029239455.1 Anaerocolumna sp. | reverse complement strand
TGTCTAAATTTCTTCATAAATCCTCCGGTATGTTTATAGTAACCCCAATTTAATTAAGTATATACTGAATTGCTCCAATTAACTCATCTCTGGTAACGGTTGTGTCAATAACTGCATTACCTATCCTACTTAATAATATAAATTTTAATTTGCCGCTTTCCATTTTTTTATCGTGGCTGGCAACTTGTAATATCTCATCCGCTAAAAGACCGTTTATTCTAATGGGCATGTTAAAATAATCAAACAGTCTTTCCATATCTATTAACTGCTCCTTGGTAATACCTCCTCTTTGATAGGAAATAAACCCAGCAGCAACCATTCCCAATGTAACACATTCTCCATGTAGCAATTTAAATTCCATCAGCTTCTCAATTGCATGTCCAAGAGTATGACCAAAGTTAAGAAGAGCCCGTTCTCCTAATTCCTTGGGGTCTTTTTCTACAACATCACGCTTAATAGCACAGCTTCTATCTATCATTTCCATTAAAACAGATAAATCTTTTGACTTAATCGCCTCTTTATTTGCATCAATCCATTGATAATAATCATAATCCTTAATTAAACCATGTTTTATAATTTCTCCTAAACCGGAATTAAATTGTCTGTCCGTCAGGGAATTCAATGTACTAAGATTAATATAAACCGCTTTGGGCTGATGAAATGCACCAATCATATTCTTATAAGCATGAAAATCAACACCGGTTTTCCCACCGATGCTGCTATCAACCATAGCCAACAGTGAAGTTGGCACTTGAATAAATGAAACTCCACGTAAATAAGTTGCTGCCGTATAGCCGGTTAAATCTCCAACGACTCCGCCCCCTAATGCAATTAAGATATCTTTGCGGTCAAAGTTATTCTCAATTAACATATCGTATAAATTATATACCGTATCAAGATTCTTACTGCTTTCACCAGCTGTAAAAGTAAATGTTTTAATCTCTTTCACATGATCTCTCAGAGATTTTATTATGTCTTTTATATAGTGGGAACTTACCTCAGAGTCTGATACAATACATACCTTCTTATTTAAAAACATAGGTTGATTCCTATTCTCTATGCCTTGTTCTTTCCTTATTGTATCAAAAACAGATAAAAAATTAGAGAAATCTTTTTCCAATATAATATCGTAGATGGGAACATCATTATATTTTACGGTCAATTGTTTGGTCATTCTGCTATAACTCCTGTTCTTTTTCATTTACGTCATAGAATTCAAAATCCTCATCAGGGATAGCTTCTTCACTTTCTGTTGCTGCAGCCTCTGAATAGGCTGAATCATTTTCCTTGAAATTGTTTCTGGCAAAAGCATCTAAATTTGCAATTTGAATTTTAAAACTATCACTTTCCAACAATTCAATTTGAGCTGCCGCAAGATGTTTAAATTGAGCCTTATAAGAATCATATTGTCTCATAAGCTGAATCGTTTTGTCGTGAAGCTGTTGTAATTCATATTGGGCATCTGCCAAAATAACCTGGGCTTTTCCTTTTGCCTCGTCTTCTAAAGCTCTCGCTTCTTTGATTGCAGCTTCTTTTGTGTCTTCTGCCGCTTTTTCTGCTAAAACCAATGCTTTTTGAAGGGTTTTCTCTATAGTTTTATAATAACTTAAGCCATTATTTAAAGTATTAATCTTGTCCTTTAATTCCATATTTTCTTTATACATCATTTCATAATCGGAAAGTAAGGAGTTAAGAAAGTTCTCTACATCCCTTTTTTCATATCCTAAACCAGTTTTAAAAGTCTTACTTTGTAATTCAATAGGTGTAATCATGCTATGTCCTCCTAAGTGTATTTTAATAGGGTAACGTAAAATCGCCCTTTTTTTGTTTGGTTTTGCATACCTTGATAGATAAATTTACCATGACCTCTCACCGATACGGTTTCATTTTCTTTTAAGATATAACTGTTTGATTCTATCAATCTTCCGTCTATAAAAACTTTTCCTCCTTCTATCAGTCCAAGTATACTAGACCGGGATGCATTTAGTGCTAATGCAATTATAGAATCCAAACGTGGGGAAGAAACAGTTCCTCTTATTTCTTTAAACGCTGGTTTAATATCAGGCGCATGGTCATCCATAATCTCACATCGGATACTGGTGTGTTTCACTTTCAATAAATTATCTATAATAAAATTACTTATGGTAGTTTCACAGAATACAAATCCTTCTTTTTCTTTTTCTTGAATATCTCCCAGTGTGTTTCGTTCAATTCCAAGATTTAGTATGGCCCCAAGAAAATCACGATGATTAAGATCATCACTAAACTTCTTATTGAGCGGAAGTATTCGTATACAAGTGATGTAACCCGAAAAAGCTTTTACAGATTCTTCTCCATAAAAGCATAGCACTTTCCTTTCAGCTCCTTCATAACCACCAAAAAGCTCATATTTAACATTAGGTATCTCTTGTTTTAGACGATAAAACAAATTAATTTCATTTAAATTTAAAAAATCTGAATACGTACATATACCTTTATGATATGCAATTCTTGCCAGTTCTAAAAAGCGTTTTTGCAGTATTTGTTCTTCTTTTTCAATATTCATTGGAATCCTTTCCAAACTTGTTCCGGTAGGTATTCTTTTTCATATTCCGGTAAGTACGAAGTGACTATATTATTTTAATAAGATAATCATTTGTTGTATAAATGTTATTATCACAAGTCCAATAACAGGTGATAAGTCTATAATTGGTGTATTAAAAATTGACCGTTTTAAAATATACCGTATCGGTTCAAGAATAGGATTGATAAGAGTATTTAATTTATTCTTAAATCCATAGGATAGTGGTAACCAGGAAGTTAAAATATATAAATATATTAACAATTCCAGAAAAATAAAAAATGTAAATAAAACTTCAGCAGCAAAACTCATCATAGTTAGAATTCCTTATTAAGAATTGGAACTTCAAATCCATCACTTTGAATTAAATCCAAATAATCCCCCGAAATATCTACAGAATCCGGTGATATTATAAATATGTAATTTGAAATTTGATGAAGCTTACCATTCATAGCATAAACAGATCCTGAGACAAAATCCATGATACGCTGAGCTAAATCAACATCAAAACCTTCCAGATTAATAACAGCAGCCCGGCCGGTTAATAACATATCGCAAATATCCTGTGATTCTTCGAAGGTGGTTGGTTTCATAATACAAACTTCAAAACCTTTTGGAGTGGTCCTAATAGGTACTACTTTATTAGTAGTAGTTCTTTCCATTCTAGTCACCCTTTCTTTCTTAGGCTCATTTGCCATAGTATTAAAAGATGAAATAGTTTCGCTTTGTTCAAAAGCCGGTTTCACTTGTTGTTTTGTCTGTTGTTTTACCTGTTGACTCATCTGCTGATTCACTTGTTTCGCCATTTTACGTTCTTCTCGTTCCAGGCGTTTTAATTCCCTTTCATCCATCTCGTTATCATATTCATCATATTCATCATCTTCAGTTAATTTTAATGAATCCAAAATGTTTTTAAATATATTAGCCATTTCTTATCTCCTATCTAATATGTTGTAATTTCTTTCCCCAAAGATACCTGTTCCGACACGAATCATAGTTGCACCCTCTTCAATTGCAACCTCATAATCCCCTGTCATTCCCATTGAAAGTACATCCATACTAACATTATCGATGTTTTTAGATTTTATGTCAACATATAATTGTCGCAAATTTCTAAAATGTATCCTATTATTCTCTGCATCCTCTGTATATGGAGCAACCGTCATAAGACCCCTCACACGTATATTCTTAAATTTAGCAACCTCTATGATAAGGGGAAGAACCTCCTCCTTTGCAACACCAAATTTAGATTCTTCCTCAGCTATATTTACCTCTATCAGTATATTAGAGACTATATTTTTCTTCTCTGCTTCTTTATTTATTTGTTCTGCAAGGCGATAAGAATCTACGGAATGAATAAAAGCTGCTTTATCAACGATATATTTTACTTTATTTGTTTGAAGATGCCCAATTAGATGCCAATGGATATCTGTCGGAAGGCTTTCATACTTTCTTATAAGTTCTTGTACTTTATTCTCACCAAACTCCCTGATACCTGCCTTCATAGCTTCTTCAATCATCTCTATGGGTTTTGTTTTGCTTACCGCAATCAAAGTAACCTCTTCTCGTAAGCGGCCTGCTCTCTTACAGGCTGCATTAATTCTTGCCTCTACGTAATTTAAATTATCCCAAATCAACTGAATCGCCCCCTTACTAATATATAATAGCTTGTTCTACTGCAGTACTGCCAACTAAGGCAATATGGTCGTAAACAGATAAACCATACTCTGTTCCTTCTTTTACAATACTATATTCTTCATTCTCATAAAGAGTTTCAATACGTCTGAAAATAGCATATCCTTTATTAACATTAAATACTCCATCTAATGTATCTACTTCACTAATCTGATAACGTTCACCTGTTGATTCCGAATGTATCCAATTACCGTTATCAAATAACCGCCTGTCAACATAACCATAGGTGCCATCATTATAATAAATATCAGTTGGAACAAACAACATTTCCAATTCACCGTTTTTATCATAATTCTCTGTTACTAATCCATTAGCTCCTGAATCTCCGCCGACAGTAAAGTATTCTACCGGAATCTTATAAAATTCCTTTTGCACAATAGATGATGTCGGTATTTTTAAACCTTCTGCAGAATTTATTTCTAATTCTACAGATATAAATCGTTGATTTATATAATATTCGATATATTTATTCAAATCCAGTCTGGCGAAATAATCTGAACCTTTTTGATAGGTTGTAACAGGTACGTTTGTTGTTAATCCATTATCATTTAAATTAATACGGACCGTTTTCTCATCTTTTATCTTATTAAACTGGCTCTCTTCTAGTAACAATAGTATGCTCCAACTATCACTGGTAATCATTCTGTAGATTGGCGTATTAGCTTCAACTAAGTCAGCTGCTAGAAGCTGCACCTTATCATATGCCTCAAAATTAAAACTTTCCGCTGTAATATCATCTTCAGTTAAAGCTTCATAATTATCGATGGAATATGTAATAATTCCACTGGTTTTTGATTTTTCTATGGCAAATATATTGCTTGTCCCATTTTCTTCTAAAACATTTTCCAGGTTTGCCATTCGTTTATCATTCTGAATTTCTAAAGCTGTGGCTTCTAAATCATACTTAAAATCATAGACAACGGTAAAATTACTGTTTGCATAATCCGTATGAAAATCAGCTACTTCATTTCCTATCTCATTAATGTCTGCAGTGGTAAGTGTGGCTGTACCTTCACTACTGCCAATTAAGTCATAAACCTGCTTGCTTTCATCAATGGAATAAACCGTTGTATTTTTAGCTAAACGCTCTCCATCTCTATGGTAATAATTCACATATCCAGTTGTATTGGTATTAAATATTTCTTCTTCTCTTAAAATCAGTCCCTGAAATACATTATTATCAGAAGTATAACCTTTTTGTACTTCATAAATCGATAAATGATCTTTTGTAAAATATAAATAAACATTGATAAAAACGTAAACAAATATAATAAAAAATATCATTGTACCAACATTAATGCTTTTACGTCTACGAAATTTAGCAATCTTGCTACCTTGATTCAATTATAGCAACCTCCTTTTTATATCCATTCTATTATACTTTTTATTGAGTAATTATAAAAGACCTAAAACAGAAATTTTTAATTTTGTTTTGACATAATATTGTTTTTTAATATACATTTTTTAATTTACATTTTTTAATTTACATTTTTAATTTACATTTTTAAATTTACATTTATTTAATTTAGCATTTAGAATAATAAAGATATAAATGGTAATACTAAATATTGCATCGAAAAGGAGGTATCAAATTGAAGACGATAGACTATATAGCATTGACTTTTGTAATTATCGGAGCAATTAACTGGGGACTCATAGGATTTTTCGGTTTTGACCTTGTTAGAATGATTTTTGGTGATATGACACTACTGTCTAGAATTGTATATGGCGTTGTGGGTATTGCCGGCTTATATGCTCTAAGTTATTTTGGAAGATTACAGAGAGAAGACTAAACCGCTGTAATTTCCAGTAATTTTAAGAAGGGCTGATTTTAATCAGCCCTTTCATAATCTAAAAAGTAAATACTTATTTTATACTATAAAGACACAATGATATCTTTTTTTACTGATTCAGGTAATTCTTTTTCATTCAGGGAAATGCTGATAACAAAATCAACATGGAATTGCTGGGATATTCGGTCAAGCTTATTTAAAACCGGTAAAATATTTTGATCCTTAATATCTGCGATTTTTAGAAAACTGTCAAGATAAACTGCTTCAAGATCGTGATCCTGAGAGATAAGACCACATATAAAACCTAAAAATTCATCGGAATTGTCAATGAAATAATCTTTTACATTGATTAATCTTAATTTGTTACTCAACTCATACATATGTTTATTACTCTTGTCAAGATAAACAATGCTGCCTTTTGCCTCTCTAACCGCTGTGTTAACTTTCTCAATTAAGATTTTTGTCTTACCTTTTCCTTTTTCGCCTGCAATTATCTGTATCATTGTAATCTCCTCCTTAAGCGCCTGCAATTATCTGTATCATTGTAATCTCCTCCTTAAGATGTGTACAAAATATATTTGTTTTGCTTAAATAGATGATTAATATAACTAGATTATAGTCTATTTTTACTCAAAAAACAACTACAAATTAGAAAATTATTCAATCATATCCAATAAAGAGGTCATTTGATAAAATAAACTATTACCGCTATCTGCTTGTAAAATTACAGAGATAAAGGCGTCGTTATTTCTATCCTTACTATACAATACTAAACAATTACCTGCTTTGCTTGTAGTACCGGTTTTGCCTCCAATAACAGTAATCCCATCTGGTGCATTTTCTGTACCTTTTAAATATCTGTTTGTATTCAAAAATTCTTTATTTACTGTTTGATTTGTGGCATCCTTATAGGTTGCAGTGTAGGAAACCTGATTAATAATCGATACAAATGCTTCATATTTTATTAGTTCATGAAATATTAAATATAAATCATAAGCTGTTGTATACTGGTTTTCGTCATGAAGCCCATGTGCATTTACAAAATTAGAATGTACCGCTCCAATTTCTCTTACGGTATCATTCATCATTTTTGCAAAGCCTTCTTCGGAACCTCCCACATGCTCTGCGATTGCAATTCCGGCATCATTTCCAGAATAAACGAGCAGACTGTTTAAAAGTGCTTCTAAAGAGATTTGATCTCCTTCTTTAAAACCACAAAGTTTAGCTCCGCTTTCTGCTATAGTTGCTGCATTGTTGCTGACAGTCACAATTTCAGAAAGGTCGGCATTTCTAAAAACAACCAAAGCAGTTACTAATTTGGTTAAACTGGCCGGATATAAACGTTCATAAATATTATTAGCAAAGATCAACTCTTCTTTTGTTGTATTTAAAATAAGGGCAGACGTAGCAGTTATATTATTTGCCTGCATATGATTTAGTTCATCCGGAATAACACACAAGTCATTAGCAAAAAAGTCAGCAACCTTTAACTTTGCTGTTAGTTCCATCTCAACATTTGAGTTATTTGTTTCGTTATAACTCAAAAAAACGTCAGAAGAACCAGAACAACCTGTTAAAAGTGTTGCCGACAGTATAATACATATTAGCTTTTTTATCATTATAAAATATTCTCCTATAGGATAATAACGCAAGCCTGCTGCAAATGTATTCATTCTTTTTTTAACTAGTAACATTCTACAGAAGGCTTAGCTTTTTAAGCCCTTACGACTTAAAAAGTTCACGCCAGTCTAAATCTCCACGGTCCATAGCTTTTACCAGAAGCTCTGCTGTTGCAAGATTTGTAGCTAATGGAATATTATGGGTATCACATAAGTGCACAACATTATTAACATCTGGTTCATGGGATTTTGGTGTTAACGGATCACGTAAAAAAATAACAAGATCAATTTCATTTTGCTCAATTTGTGCCCCCATCTGTTGTAGTCCGCCAAGATGTCCTGCAAGGTATTTACGTACATTAAGATTTGTTACTTCTTCAATTAATCTACCGGTAGTTCCGGTTGCAAATAAATCGTGTTTATTTAGAATACCGCGATATGCAATACAAAAATTTTGCATAAGTTTCTTTTTAGCATCATGAGCTATTAAACCAATATTCATAGGTCTACCCCCTTTTTATTTTTTGTTGTAAACTAATATTTGAAACAATACCGATTGCAATCATACTGCTTAGTAAGGAACTAAGCCCATAACTTAAAAACGGCAACGGTAATCCTGTATTTGGTAATATTGCAGTTGCCACACCTATATTAACAAACACCTGGAACATAAACATAGATGCCACCCCTGTAGCAATTAGCATTCCCATTCGGTCAGCTGCATGCCTGGCAATATTAAATATCTTAAAAATAATGATACAGTATATTAATATTATAACACATGATCCAATAAATCCAAGTGCTTCTCCTGCAACAGAGAAAATAAAATCACTTTCAGATACAGGAACAAATGTATCACTTTGAATGGAATGGATACCTTCTGTTAATAATTTACCGGATAAGCGGCCAGAACCGATTACCTGTATAGAATTATCCTGTTGATACATAGTATCGGCATATTCTTCCTGATTTAAAATAGATAATAATCTTTCCTGCTGATAGTCTTCTAAAATAATTTGAAAATCCTGTTGAACATACCAAAACAACCCTAAAGCCAAAGGAATTCCAATAATTATAATTGGAAATATTATCTTATAGCTTAATCCAGCAGCAAACACAATCATAACAAAAATAAACATTAAGACCATACTAGAAGATAAATCCGTTTGTATTAATATTAAATAAGTAGGAATCGCCATAATAATTCCCGGTATAATTAATGCTAATACGCTATTCATTTTTTCTCTAAGCATGGTATATAATTTTGCCATGACCAATATCATAATAACTTTACTTAATTCCGATGGCTGAAGATTAAAAAATCCCATATCCAGCCAGCGCTGTGCCCCATAAATTTCAACACCAACTAATTTAACCGCTATAAGTAATCCCAGATTAAAAATATACATAAGTATATATAATTCGCAAATAAAGTGGTAATCGATTACCGAGACTAACCCAATAATGAATAGGCCCACAATAATGCCCAGAATCTGCTTAACAAATATGTTTTCTCCTTCTCTTTGAACCAAGCGGATAAGAAATGCACCTATACTGGTTTGCAATATTACCAATATGATAAGGGATATATTATAGTTTTTAAAATTATACTGTTTAAAATTAAACATGAAATTCATCCTTATTTTTTGGGATTCTTTAAGTCTTTAATGGGTATGTTGGCAAATAATGCAGGAACAGAACCATTATTACCTTCCGATTCTGTTTGTGTAATCTTAATATCAAGACCCTCTAAATCGATTTCGATATACCTTGATATTACAGCAATAATATCATTCTTTATCTGTTCCATTATCTCAGGAGAACACCCTGCCCGGTCAGAGACAAGCACTAGTTTCAACCTGTCCTTTGCAACATTACTAGATGTTTTTTTTCTAAAAAAATCTGTAAAGCTCATGAAACTATCTCCTCTCCATTAATTCTTCTTCAGTAAATTTGCAATCTTAGAAAATAATCCTTGTTTTGTATTTAAATCTAAAAATGGTATTTCTTCTCCCATAATTCTTCGACAGATATTCATATAAGCTTGTCCGGCTAATGTATCCGAACCAACCAGTGGTTCACCTTGATTTGTAGAAACTACGATATTTTCATCATCAGGTACAATACCGATTAATTCAATTGCTAATATTTCTACAACATCTTCACTAGACATCATATCTCCACGCTTCACCATATCAGTTCTAAGTCTGTTTACAATTAAGTGTGATTGTTTTATTTCATTAGCTTCCAGTAATCCAATGATTCTGTCTGCATCACGCACTGCGGATACTTCCGGGGTAGTGACAACTAACGCTCTGTCAGCACCTGCAATTGCATTTTTAAAGCCTTGCTCTATACCTGCTGGACAGTCCATTAATATGTAATCAAATTCTTCTTTTAATTCTTCTGATAATTTTTTCATCTGTTCAGGTGAAACTGCAGTTTTATCTCTTGTTTGCGCAGATGGTAATAAATAAAGATTAGGATATCTTTTGTCCTTTATTAATGCTTGTTTTATTCTACAATTTCCTTCAATTACATCAACCAGATTATATACAATACGATTCTCAAGGCCCATAACCACATCCAAATTTCTTAAACCGATATCCGTGTCAACTAATACTACCTTCTTATCTAATTTAGCCAGACCAGTTCCGATATTTGCAGTTGATGTTGTTTTTCCAACCCCGCCTTTACCGGATGTGACAACAATAACTTCACCCATTATGTTTTTTCCTCCAACATTTCTTATTATTAAATTTATAAATTGATATCATTTAAAACATCTTTATTTAAAGACTCAATATAGATGTTGCCATCCTCTAAGAATGCAATCTTAGTTTCCCTTACGGCACCCTTTACCGGTTTATCCGGTGATCTTGCTATGGTATCGGCAATTCGTATTTGCACCGGATTCATATCCAGTGCAACTACAAATGAATTGGTGTTACCAGCTGCGCCTGCAAACACAGTTCCTTTTAGAGAACCAAGTACAATGATATTACCTTTTGAAACAATTCGTGCTCCAGGATTAACATCGCCTATGACAATAATGCTGGTTTCAGCTTCAAGTACCTGACCAGACCTTAGATTACCTTTATAAAACTGACCGGTTGTATTGGATAATTCCATCAACTTTTCATCCAGTGTTTTTTTAAATATTTCTTCTTTTTCCGGATCATTTTCAATGACACAAACCACATGCAGTTCGGTTTCTTCTGCAATAATATTAAGAATATCCCGCTGTTCCTCATTATTTAGTTTTCTTCCTTCAAAGCTAATTGCCATTTGTGCTTTATCAAAAAATTTCGAAGAATCACGGAATTTTTCAGCAATTTTTTCTTTTAGCTCTTCAAATTCCATCATGGCATCAAGAACAACTACAATGCCGTATTTATTACCTTTTATTATAACAGAATTATTCATACTAACCTCCTGGTTAATGAAATTATCAATTTAGTCAGAAAATGCATTGGTATTTTCTTCCAATAAATCAGCAGGTCCATCGGTTAAAGCTTCTGCGTCTTCTAAATCAAAATAATAACTATAGATATCTTTTGTTAATTCAACAGCAGTACTGGAACTATAGCCATTGGGTATCACCGTTGTAATAGATATCTCCGGTGCTTGAGATGGTGCATATGACACAAAAAGAGCATGATTAGGTTTGAATTTACTTTCTTGTGCCGTACCTGTTTTACCTGCAACAGTAACTCCAATGTCATGTAAGGTCTGGTAGGATGAACTATTTTCACCATTACCTACTTTATACATACCCTCCTGCACCAGATTCCAGGTAGAATTACTGACTTCATCCAATGTTACTGCTTCTTGTTCAGCTTCCAACAAAGTTTTGTTATCTTTGTCTGCTATTCTATCTAAAATTGTTAAATCATATAACGTTCCGCTATTTGCTACCGTTGTTACATATCTTGCTATCTGAACCGGGGTATATGCATGAGAACCTTGTCCTATTGCGGAACGAATGGAATCCTGATCTGATATATGGGGATCAGACTCTTCCAGTTCAATGCCTGACTTTTCATTCAATCCAAATAAAGAAGCATAGTATGCTAATTTTTGAAGTCCCAATTTATCATTATTTACACCATTTTCATCCGTACCTAAGCGCCAGGAAGCTTCATAATAAAAGTAATTACAAGAAACTTCTAATGCTTTTGTAATATCCACAGCCCCATGGCTGGTAGTTGACCAGCATCTCGGTGAAAGAGCTATTTTATCAAAGACTAAATGATCATAAATTGTTTCCATAGGACCAACGGCTCCTTCCTCAAGAACAGCAACTGAACTTACCATTTTAAATGTTGAACCTGGTGCAGTCTTTTGCTTAGTTGCACGATGATAAAGAGGAGTCGTCAAATCATTGTTCAACTGGCTATAATATTGAGAATCAATCTTATTGGCAAGTTTATTGTTATCATAACTTGGATAGGAAACCAAAGCTAAAACTTCACCAGTTTTAACATCCGTTACAACAACGGAGGCACTGCAAGGGTCTAATGCCAGCTGAGCGGGAGTAATCTCTAATTGCCTGATTTTATCAGTGATAAAAGTATAAGCTGATACTACCCCATTTTCCAGTTTGTCCTTTTCAGTTTTATTATATTTTATCACATTCTGATCATATAATAAAAGACAAATTTCAGTGCCAGATAATTTATATGAATATATTAGATAATTATATAATTTTTTATTAAAATTGTCATCATTTTTCAACAAATTAAATACAGTTTCAATTAATATATCGTATATTTCTGCTGTACTATAATATTGTTCCCCAATATTTAACTTTGTTAAATCCACCCAGTTACTGGCTATGGCATACTGTAGAAACTGGCTTAAACTTAATTCATCGTTTTTATATTGCAGAAATTTTTCATCGCTTGTGTTGACACTGGATGCAATCAATATATCATTTTCAATTAATACATCCGAATAGATATAAGAAAGATATTCCTTCATTTCATCTGATAAGGAACCAGCCAAAACCGTACTGTTTAAACTAAGTATATCTTCTAAACTCTGTATGGCATCCTCTTGTTTTGATAAAAATTTGTTAAGAACCTGTTTTTCTAAAGAGGTAGCATCTTCCTCTTTAAAATTCTCTGTATTAATAACATTATTATTAATCAGTGCAAAATAAACATCATAGATTGGTATTCTTATGTCAGAAGCGGATTCTCCACGTGTTCCGGCACTAGTGCTGTTATTAATTTTGGAAAGTAAAATTCCGGCCAGGTTACGCTCAGTAATCTGATAAATTGCTTTTTGCAGTGTACTGTCAATAGTTAAATACACATCACTTCCAGCAATCGGATCATTTCGTTCCAATGTCTCTATATATTTATTTGAGGAGCTAACTGATATTTCTTCCAACCCTTTGGTACCAGCAAGATACTCTTCATATTCTTTTTCAATCCCAGTCTTACCTATTACATCCGAACTATTATAATAATCAGAATCTTTTTGCAATTCCTCCAGCTCTGCGCCACTTATTAATCCGGTATATCCTAAGATATGCGCAAAGTAGATACTGTCATTATAATAGCGATAGGTCTGCTGCTTAATTTCTACACCTGGAAGACTCTTGCTATTCTCCATAATAGCTGCAACTGTCTTATCATCAACATTTGAACAGATAATTACCTGATTATAAGCCGGCCAATTGCTAAAAATGGCATACCTTAGGGTCATGATTTTTAATGTTTCTTCTAACGTATATTTTTCATTGATGTTAAACATAGTAGAATACTTACCATTGCCAAAGCGCATATATTGAAAGACTTCTTCTGCTGTTGCTTTTATCTGACTTTCATCCAAGTCATTCACAGAGCGAAGTCCGTATACATTCTTTTTAAATCGTAGTTCTGCATTTCCGGTTTCATTAAATATAAGTTCACCATTCTCATCTATGGAGATACCAAATTCATTTTCAATGGTATTGCCATGCTCTTCTAAGAGTTGAATCAGTCTGAATAGCATGGAATTTTTAGCTTCATTAGTTGATAATTCAGAGCTTTCTGAAAGCACAACCGCATAGGTTATTTCATTGGATGCAAGTGTCACTCCATTTCTATCATAAATATTTCCTCTTGTACTTTTTATTTCTCTGGTTCTTACATCTTTTACAGCAAGATCTTCTGAATAATTTTCGCCATTCACAATTTGTAAAGTAAAAATCCGATTAATGATTACACTAAACAGAAAAATATATATAATGGCAATAGGTACAAAACGTGAGGAAAGTAACTGCTTTGCTTTTTCTAAAAATATGTCAAACAAGTCAATAAACCTCCTCTTCTTCTATATGAATCATATGTTCATTAATATATAGTAACAGTTTGTACAAAAATATGGATATAAATACAGTATATATTATTTCGGGTAATCCGATTCTTGTAAAGTAGAAGAATATATTTAATTTACCTCTTAAGAGAAATTCTAAGATATAATATAAGAAAAAGTATATAAACTCACTTACTCCGATTAATATGATTGGAACTGTCATATCGTCCATGTCAAATATTTTATTACTATAGCCATTAATATATCCGACAAACATATAAATAAATGCATACATTCCAATTACATTTCCGAAACAAAAGTCAACTAATAACCCACTAAAGAATCCTACCAATAAACCTTCTTTCTGTCCATGCATAAATGCAGAAGACACAGTAACAACAAGAAGTAAATTAGGAACAACATGAGCTAATGAAAACCACTGAAACACCGTTGTCTGCAATAAGAAACATATGATTATTTCAATTGTTAAAATGATAAAACGTTTCAATACTTCTCCCTCACTTACCTTTTATTCCACATCTACCAAGGCTTCCTTAACTTCTGTAATGATTAGCACTTCCTCTAAACGTTCAAAATCAACAGCCGGTGTTAAATATGCTGTTTTCTCCAGATTACCGGAGGTTGTTTGAATGTTACTTATATATCCGATTAATATTCCTTGCAAATATTTATCACTAATATGGGAAGTAACAACTTCATAACCATCGTAAATATCAGCTTTTATATCAATTAAATCAACGCCGATAACTCCATCTTCCATTAGTTCAAGATCACCGCGAACAATACAGGTATCAGAAGTTTTTAAAAACATACCGCTGACACGACTAGAATCATCAATGATGGACCTGACTCTGGACCAGTTCTTACCAACTTCTTCAATAATACCAACAAGACCATTACCGGCGATTACATTCATATCCACAGTAATTCCATCATCTGTACCTTTATCAATAAGAAATGAATGATACCAGTTGTTGGAGTCTGCACTTATAACTCTGGCTGCAACTTTGGGATAATCCGCATATTTTTGATCCAATTGATATATGTTACGAAAACGATCCAATTCATATTTATCCTGAAGCAGAATTTTATTTTCGTAGGACAAAGTATCAACTTCTTCTCGTAATTGTTCGTTCTCTTCAAGCAGCTTACTTATATTAGACAACTTGTCAAACTGATGGAATATGGCGCGACCAACTGTATTTATTCCCTTTTGCATTGGGGATATTACATTTCCAACGGCTGTTTTAACAGGTGCCATTTCTTCACTGTATCTATAAGAAAGAAAGATTAATAAGATACAAAGAACAGAAAGGGTAATAAATATATGTTTTGGGTTAATATTTATTTTAGTTCGTCTTCTCATAATTAGACTCAGGCCTTTCCAGGTCTTGTTTACAATGACCCGCTAAAATTAGTTTGCTTTAGTGTATATGCCAGTGTAGATAATTTGCGGTCTTCTATAATCTTACCAAGACCTTTCACAACCGTATTTGTCGGATCTTCGCATATGTTAATCTTTAAATCGGTTTCTTTTTCAATTAATTTATCTAAACCAGGCAGTGCAGATGATCCTCCGGTGATATAAATACCGGAATCAATAATATCAGATGAGATTTCCGGTGGAGTTCTTTCTAATATAATCTTTACTGCATCTATAATAGTATATATATATTCCATGATGGAATCTAATACCATAGAAGAACTGATATCTACTTCTGTTGGCAATCCTGTAACTACATTTCTTCCATATATTTTGATGCTTTGCTCCTCCATAGGTAATGCAGCAGCCAACTTCATTTTAATAAGTTCCGCTGTTTTTTCACCGATAATCAAGTTGTAGTTCTTTTTCACAAAACTTTTGATTGATTCATCAAAACGATTGCCACCGACAGGAATTAATTTGCTGATTACAATCCCCCCAAGAGACATAATGGATACTTCTGTAGTATCCGCCCCAATATCTACGACCATCACACCTTTCGCATTGGTAACATCAAGTCCCGCTCCGATTGCATCGGCAATTGGCTTCTCAACGATTTTAATACTTTTTGCCTTGGCATGAGAGCTGGCAACCAAATCAAAAAATGCCCTTTTTTCAACCTCTGTAATATCAGATGGGGTAGCTACAATAAATTCCGCCGTGGAAAATCTCCCTGCCTTTTTATTTATTTTATGAAGCATAAAATTTAGTAACTCCAGCATATTAGCTAAATCAGCGATAACACCGTTTTTTACCGGATAAGTTACATTAATATTGGCAGGGGCCTTCCCATACATTTCAAAAGCCTCATTTCCTGCAGCAATCACTTTTTTTCTATCCGCTATAGCTATGATATTCTTCTCATCTAATATTACACCTTCATGTTTTCGATATATTTTAATGGTGCTGGTTCCAAAGTCTATTCCGTATACTTTACCTGCCATGCCAGTAGTCTCCTTCCAAATATACAATTCACTATTTATTCAGTTAATTCATGGGTTATCCCATTAACATTTCTGAATGCTTTCTTCCTAAGACCGGGCATTTGCGCGTATTCATTATCTATCTTATTTTACTTATAAATATCCTTGCTCACCCAGACTTATATACTTATTATCTCCAATAATAATATGATCCATAAGCTTTATGCCAATTAAATTTCCAACTTCCTTCAGTCTCTTCGTTGTATTTATATCCTCTCTGCTAGGAGCCGGATCACCACTGGGATGATTATGTAAGATAATTATGTTAACTGCTTCATGTTTAAGAGCATGTAGAAAAATTTCTCTTGGCGATAATAAAGAACTATTCACTGTACCTGAAGAAATCACCATATCTTTTAATATCTTACTTTTTGAATCCAACATTAATAAGAGAATTTTCTCTTCTGTTAAATGACGCATATCCTGCATATAATAATTAGCAACCGCTTCCGGAGTAATAAATCTGATTGCCCCTTCATTGGTTGCTTTTGCCATGCGTTTCGTTAATTCAGTAATACACAACATCTGTATTGCCTTTACTCTTCCGATTCCCTTAATAGATTGGAGCTCTTTTAATGTCATATGATTTAATCCAATTAACCCCGGATATATTTTAGAATAGTTTAAAATGCCAGAGGCAACATCAATGGAACGCTCATTTTTTGTCCCTGAACGAATGATGATTGCTAACAATTCTGCATCTGATAAAACTCCAGGGCCTAATTTCTCACATTTTTCATAAGGCCGTTCTGATAAAGGTAATTCTTTTACAGTAAAGTGATTTTTATTCATATTTCCTCCTAATTATTCTCTCTCCAAGAAAATCCTTAGGATTTATAATTTACAGTTTTCTATATAGAAATACTGATAAAATAACACCGATAATACTGGCTATGGTAATTTTAATCCTTAATCCAAAATGTATCACCATAATTCCAAGATCAAATCTTACTGTTCCTGTTCCATCGGCACTACCTATGCCAAAATCTTGTCCAAAATTTAGCCAGGATAAAACAGAAACATCTTTTGCTAAATAACCGATAAACCCACCTAATACAATTCCGGCTAATATTAATAGGAACAATGCCCATGAATTCTTACCGCTTACTCTAGCCATAAAATTTCCTCCAAATGCTAAATTCTCGTGTCTATTTTAGCACAATTCACTTTTTTTGTATATAAAAAATACAATTATAAAGTTATTAATTTCTCATCATATAATTTCTGTACTGACATTAGAATCCCATATTTGGCATGAAACCAAGTTAATCCACCCTGAAAATATACGGCATATGGCGGTTCGATTGGAGCATCAGCACTTAATTCTATGGAAGACCCCTGTACAAAAGCTCCCGCAGCCATAATTACATCGGAGTGGTACCCAGGCATCGCCCAAGGTTCCGGTATAACAAAACTGTCTACAGGTGCAGCCGCCTGAATGCCCTTACAAAAAGCTATGACTCCTTCCGGTGTTCCAAGGGTAACTGCCTGGATAATATCATGTCTGCTTTCAGTACTGTTTGGAATTACAGAAAACCCGAGCTTTTCGTAGATATTTGCTGCATAGATTGCACCCTTTAATGCACCTGATACAACCTGTGGAGCCAGGAAAAGACCCTGATAAAACTGACTAATAATGCCAAGGGTAGCTCCAACTTCTTTCCCAAGTCCCGGAGCCGTAAGGCGATTTGCCGCATTTTCTACATATTCTTCTCTCCCCACAATATATCCGCCAATAGGCGCTAACCCACCACCTGGATTTTTGATTAAAGAACCAACACACAAGTCCGCACCCACATCCGTAGGTTCAATTGTTTCAACAAATTCGCCGTAACAATTATCCACCATACAGATTACATCAGATTTGATGTTTTTGATATAGGTAATTAGTTCACCAATCTGTTTTACTGATAAAGTAGGTCTCGTCTGATAGCCTTTCGAACGTTGTATGGTAACTAATTTCGTACGTTCATTTATCCCATTCTTAATCCCAATATAGTTGGGACTGCCATCAGGTAGTAAATCAACTTGACGATATGTTATTCCATATTCTTTCAGTGATCCGGTAAGTTTTTTACCAGGCTGACTTACATCATCATTGATGCCGATAACACCTTCTAATGTATCATAGGGTTTTCCAACAGGTGATAATAATTCATCCCCCGGGCGCAGATTACCTGAGAGTGCCACAGTTAAAGCATGGGTTCCACTAATTAATTGAGGGCGTACTAACGCCGACTCCGTATGAAAAGCAGCAGCATAAACACTTTCTAATGTATCGCGTCCAATATCATTATAGCCGTATCCTGTTGTCGCTGCAAAATGGACATCACTTACTTTATTATCCTGCATGGCTTTTAGTACTTTCAACTGATTAAATTCTGCCACCCTGTCTATTTCTTCAAATCGATCCTTTAATCCGAGTTCTATACGTGAACAAAAATCAAGTATCGACTGGTCTATCTTCATCTCATTATACTTTTGGTCTAACACACTACTCATTCCATTTCCTTTCTGGTTTACATGATTAATTTAAGATATTTTTTGATATTAAAATTCTTAGCATATGCTCTAATAACATAGTTTCGTTATTGTTAAATTCATACTTATGAATCCAAGTGACTTCCTTTTCCCTGTGAAACCAGGTAAGTTGCCTTTTTGCAAAGTGTCTGGTATCCCGCTTAATAATATAGATTGCTTCCTCTAATGTAGCGTTTCCTTCCAAAAAAGAAATGATTTCTTTATAGCCAATGCCCTGCATGGATACCATGTCTTTGGTACAGCCCATATCCAGTAGTTTCTTCACTTCATCAACTAAACCTTGTTTTATCATCAGGTCCACTCTGTCATTAATTCTGTCATACAGAATTTTTCTTTCATCATTTAGCACAAAATATACAAAATTATAAGGCGATTCCTTTTGTCTCTCCATTTCATTATGATCAGATATCCTGCCTCCGGTCTGCTTATAATATTCCAATGCCCTTATCACCCTTTTTATATTATTTGGATGTATGGTTTCGGCAGATTTTTTATCTACTACTGACAACATCTGATGCAAATAATCGGCACCATTTTTATTTGCCAACGCTTCCAATTCTTCTCTATAAGAGTTGTCTGCTTCATTTTCTTCGAATTCTATTCCATATAAAACTGACTGTATATAGAATCCGGTTCCTCCAACAATAATAGGAATTTTGCCCTTAGTATAAATTTCATCTAGATATTTTAAGGAGTATTCCTGAAATTTTACGATATTGAACTCTTCCTTTGGGTCAAATTCATCGATTAGGTAATGTTTGATACCTTCCATTTCTTCTAACCTGATTTTAGCTGTTCCAATATCCATATATTTATAAACCTGCATGGAATCTGCTGATATAATCTCTCCACCTATTGCTTTGGCGAGGCTTAATGATAAATTAGTTTTGCCTACTGCAGTAGGTCCGGTTAAAATAATAAGGGGTTTCTTCATAAAATACTTCCTTCATGATTGTTATTTAAGATACGATTCGTTTAAACTTCTTTTCCAATTCGTATTTACTCATGGATATTATGGTTGGTCTGCCATGTGGACAAAAGTATGGATTATCTAAGGTAAGGAGCTGTTGAATCAGAGCATTTGCTTCACTTGCAGTCATATTGTGATTTCCCTTAACCGCTGCTTTACAGGAAAGCGAAGCAATTTTCTCTAAGATAATTTCCGGTGTATCATTATAAACCTCATTTACTAATCCGTCAATGAGTTCAATTAGTATTTCTTGTTTGGCAAGACCATATAAATCCCCTGGTACAGCTCGAAATGCATACTCTTTCCCACCAAATTCCTCGAATTCAAATCCTATTTTGTTTAGTTGATCCCCATATTTTTTGACTACCTCTTCTTCTCTCATACTTAGAGTCAAAATTAACGGAGGTTCAACAAGCTGAGAATTATATTCTTTCTTTCTTAATGCACTCATTGTCTTTTCATATAACACTTTTTCATGGGCTGCATGCTGGTCAATAAGAAACATCTTATCACCATATTCCACAATCCAGTAGGTTGAAAAAACTTGTCCAATAATTTTATGCTCCGTCTTAGCTTCTTCAGATAAGAAGGAAAGTTGCTGTGGATTTTGATCTGTACTATAATTCGAATTCTCTTTTATTAAAGTTCTGGCAGTGGCAACTACTTCTTCAAGTTTTCCTATTTCTGTCTCACGTATTTGCTCCATGCTTTCATAAGAAGATGAAGATTTATTCTCATATCTGGCAGAAGCTAAATGAGTATTGGACGGAACTCCTATTTTATTGGAATAAGTAAGAACTTTCTCTCTTTGTAAGTTCGCACTATCCGTATTGTTGGATCTATCCAGTTGATTCTTAGCATTATCCGGTTGACTTCTAGTATTATCCAGCTGATTCTTGGTTTGATCTTCGTGATTCTTAATACTATCTGCATTTCGACGATTTATTTCAAATGGCTCTGGTACCTTTGGCAGATGAGATATAATTTCCTTTTCCTCTGTCAGCTTTACACCTGGAATCAGGTCCCTTCCTTCAAGTGCTCCTTTAATCGTATGGTAAATTAATTGATACAACTCTTCACTATTTTTAAACCGTATCTCTAATTTTGCAGGGTGTACATTTACATCAATTAATTCACTATCAATCTGCAAATGTAGGGATGTAAACGGATATCTATGGGACATGGTATAAGGTTTGAAAGCCTCTTCAATTGCCTTACTTATTAAGTTACTTTTAATATACCTGCCATTAATAAAGTAATTCTCATAATTACGATTACCTCTTGATATAATGGGTTTCGCAATATATCCCTCTACACTGGCCTGACTGCTCTTACCTTCTATGGATAGTAAATGGGCTGAAATCTCTCTGCCATACACATTATAAATGATATCTTTCAAAAGATTATTGCCGGCGGTGTGAAGCTTTATTTGATTATTATTAATAAACTTAAAAGAAATATTTGGGTGGGATATTGCCATTCGTTCCATTAAATCACTAATATATCCGGCTTCTGTTACTGCTGATTTTAGAAATTTTCTACGTGCCGGTGTATTAAAGAACAAATTTCGAATAATAAAGGTAGTTCCACCTGGACATCCAATGTGCTCTAAATCTTTTTCTTCCCCTCCGGCTATCTGAAACCGAATACCTGCAAATGCATCGCTTGTTTTTGTAACTAATTCAACCTGGGCTACAGCTGCAATACTAGAAAGTGCTTCTCCACGGAATCCTAAACTTGTTACACTAAGCAAATCTTGCGCAGTTCTAATTTTGCTGGTAGAGTGACGCAGGAATACCAAGGATATATCTTCTTCATCTATCCCTGAACCATTATCCGTAATTCTGATAAAGCTGATTCCTCCGTCCTTTATCTCAACGGTTACTGCGCTTGCTCCTGCATCTATGGCATTTTCCACTAATTCCTTAACAACAGAAGCTGGTCGTTCTATTACTTCTCCGGCAGCAATCTGATTAATGGTATTTTGATCTAACACATTTATTTTCGACAAAGTATCACCTCAATCCGTCGTGCTGTTTACATAATTTAATTATGTTATCTATTCCTGTTATTCTCGATTTTTAACTTTCGTATGTAGTTTAAATAATATATTCATTGCATCCATGGGTGTCATTTTATTTACATCCATGCTTTTTAATTCCACTATTACATCATCTTCCATAGCAAAATCAAAGAAAGAGATCTGTTCCGGCATCTCGTCTTTGTTCTTTCTCACCTTTGCTATAGATTTTGTAGGCAGCTCTTTTGAATCTGATTCTGCCAGACTGTAACCGACATTTTCCTCATGCAGGGTGTCTTTGTAATACATAGGCTGCAAGGATTCATCAGAAGTCTTCATTGCCCTTGCTTTTTCTGCGATGTCATTCTGGCTCAATTCGTCAACAATCTCTCTCGCACGTTTTAATACGCTGTCTGGAACTCCAGCTAATTTGGCAACCTGGATGCCATAACTTTTATCAGCTCCACCTTTAACAATTTTCCTTAGGAATACAATATCTTCTCCCTGCTCTTTTACTGCAATACAATAATTATTCACGCTGTCAAGTTTACCTTCTAACTCAGTTAACTCATGATAATGAGTTGCAAATAAAGTCTTGGCTCCCAGTAATTTAGGATTGCTGATATGTTCAACCACAGCCCAGGCAATACTTAAGCCGTCAAATGTACTAGTACCCCTGCCGATTTCATCTAAGATAAGTAAACTATTCATCGTCGCATTCCTTAAAATATTTGCTACTTCTGTCATCTCAACCATAAAGGTACTTTGGCCGGATGCTAAATCATCGGAGGCACCCACACGGGTAAAGATTCGGTCCACGATACCAATATCTGCATGAGAAGCAGGAATAAAACTTCCAATCTGGGCCATCAATACGATTAAAGCCGTCTGCCTCATATAAGTAGATTTACCTGCCATATTAGGTCCCGTAATGATGGAGATCCGATGCTCTTTATTACTTAGATAAGTATCATTCGTAACAAACATGTCGCCAGTAATCATTTGCTCAACCACAGGATGTCTGCCATCTTTAATATCTATCATGCCATCTTCATTTATATTTGGTCTTTTATAATTATTTCGTTCAGCAACCAGTGCCAAGGAAGCAAATACATCAAGCTTAGCAATTGCTTTTGCTGTCTGCTGAATTCGACTTACTTCAGCCGCAATCTGATCACGGATTTCACAAAAGATATTATATTCTAAAGAAAATAATTTGTCCTCAGCACCCAGTATGACATCTTCTAGTTCCTTTAACTCAGGAGTCGTATATCTTTCAGCATTGGCTAACGTTTGCTTACGAATCCAGTTGTCCGGTACCAAGTTCTGATAAGAATTGGTCACTTCAAGATAATATCCAAATACTCGATTGAATTTTATCTTTAGATTCTTAATTCCGGTATTTTCTTTTTCTTTTGTTTCTAATTCTGCCAGCCATTGTTTGCCGTCAGTTTTCGCACTTCTTAATCTGTCTACCTCATCATTGTATCCGTCCTTAATGATTCCGCCTTCCTTTAAACCAATAGGCGGCTCTTCCATAATGGAATGGCTGATTAATGTCTGCAGATCTTCTAAAGTGTCCATTTCTTCAAGAATCTGAGTCAATATATCACTAGAAACACTTTGAAGAAGATACCTAATTGGCGGAAGCATAGCTAAGGAAGACAAAAAGGCTATTAAGTCCCTCGGTCCTGCACTTTTATAACTTATTTTGCTCATCAATCTTTCTAAATCATAGATTGGATTCAAATACTCTCTTATTTCTTCTCTGGTGATAACATTACTATTTAATTCTGTAATTGCATCCAGACGTTCATTAATATCTTTCTTATCAATTAAGGGCTGCTCAACATAACTTCTAAGTAATCTGGCACCCATAGCAGTTTTTGTTTTATCAAGAACCCACAAAAGAGATCCTCTTTTTTGTTTTTCACGAAGGGTTTCTACTAATTCCAGATTACGTCTTGTGGAACTATCAAGCAGCATATATTTATTCGTAATGTAGGGTGTAATTTTTGTCAAATGAGTCAATGTATTCTTCTGTGTTTCAATCAGATATAAAAGAACCGCTCCTGCGGCTATCATTCCTATTGTATAGTCTTTCAGACCAAGCCCTGCCAAAGCTGAAACTTTAAAATGTTCCTTAATTGCATTTACACATAATTCCTCATCAAAATACCAGGGTTCTAAGTCTGAAACGGATATTTGCAAACGATTTTTAAGATCTTCTATGTTGGCTCCACTAACCAGGAAAGTACTGTTACATATTATTTCGGATGGATAAAACTTATTAATTTCATCTAATAACTTTCTGTCAGAATCAACTTCTGTTACATAGAAGTCTCCGGTAGTAATATCTACAATACTGATTCCATACGCATTTACTGTATGTACAATACCCATTAGATAATTGTTTTTATCTTCCTCTAAAGACCCCGTGTTAAGATTCGTACCAGGCGTAACAATTCGAATAACCTCTCTTCTAACAATTCCCTTTGCAGCTTTTGGATCTTCTACCTGTTCACAGATTGCCACTCGGTAGCCTTTACTAATTAATTTACTCAGATATCCGTCGACAGAATGATAGGGAATACCGCACATTGGTGCACGTTCATCTAAACCGCAATTTTTTCCGGTTAATGTAATTTCCAGTTCCTTTGAACAGGTTAATGCATCCTCAAAGAACATTTCATAGAAATCCCCAAGCCGATAAAATAAAATACAATCCTGATATTGGTTTTTTATTTCCATGTACTGTTGCATCATTGGTGTTAATTCAGCCATTCATTTGTCCGTCCCTTCTAACTATATAACTCTATCTTAAAAACATTTATTTGTTGTTATAAAATACTACAATTTCTACTAGA
>JAQZAX010000040.1 GCA_029239455.1 Anaerocolumna sp. | reverse complement strand
AGCATCTTCTCGTTTTTTACCGTCAATGATTTTTATCATATCATTTGGATTCGTTTTACCTTCTCCAACCTCAATTAGCGTTCCCACTATAATTCTAGCCATATTAGGCCAAAAATCATCGGCCTCTATTGTTATGGAGATTTCATTAATATCCGAATATATATCGATAGTTTTAATATTTCTTTCTGTTGATTTCTTCATCCGCTTATTATCTGAAAATGCAGCAAGATCGTGTTTACCTATCAATAATAAAGCAGCTTGCTTCATCTTTAGTATATCCAATTTGTGAAAGCTGTAGTAATTATATTTACGGTCAAAAACAGAAGGGACTTCTCCCATTGTAATTTTATATTGGTAACGAAATGCCTTTGCATTAAAACAGCTATGAAATCTCTCAGGAACCTCCGCTACTTCTAAAACTGCTATATCTCGTGGCAGAAAACGATTTAAATAGTGTTTGATTTCATATAACTTAAGTTTGGAGTTCGTTTGAAAATTGGCGATTTGACTATACGCATGAACGCCAGCTTCTGTTCTTGCTGCTCCTATCAGATTAACAGTTTCATTCTCCATTTTATTCAAAACCGCTTCTATTTTATCCTGAATGGTAATACTGCTAGGATGCCCCGGTTGTTTTTGCCAACCATCATAACGGGAGCCATCATATTCTATTACTAATTTTATATTCCTCATTTAACATTTTCCTTCCATTTATATTACCTAACATTACATATAGCCAATCATCTTCTACGAATTGCCATATGCTATATTATCTATTATAATGACCAAAAAGTCTAGTATCATTCGCAAATTTGGGTGAGAATAAGAACAAGAAAGAGTCAGGCCCTCCAGACTCTAACGCTGACGCGCTGTCACTTCAGTGACAAATTTCCTTGACGCGTCATGCGCATCCTGCCTGGAGGGCTTGTTCTTTAATAGGAAAGTTCATAGAACTTTCCTATTAAAGAACAAGGGCTGTTGCTACGCAACAGCCCTTTGTCTTATCTTTTACTAACGGTTCATCGAAAGCAACCTCTAAAACTATAATGTTAAATTGAAGAATATAATAATTATTATACTTCGAATAATAAATCTCCGTAAGTAGGCACTGGCCATACTTCCTTTTCAACTAATAATTCTAATGCATCAATTGGAGTTCTTAACTCTGCCATAGCAGGGAATACCACTGTTCTAAAGAATAAAGCCTGTTCAGAGCCTTCCTTATCAGCTGCTTCATCTACATATGCAGTAAGCTTCTTTAATGCAGCTTGAGACTGTGCTAATAAAGCAGAAGTTTCTTTTAATAAATCTTCCTGAACACTTACAATAGCATCAGGACAAGCGGATTTCACTGAATTGATTGATGCTGCAAGACTTGTTGCATATTTAATAACAGCAGGAATGAATTTCTTGCTAGCCATCTGAATCATAGTTTTTGCTTCAATATTGATAGTTTTTGAATATGCTTCATATTCAATTTCCGCACGGGAATGTAATTCAACTTCTGAGAATACATTGTGTTTTGTAAATAATGTAATAGCTTTTTCAGAAACTAAAGCAGGAACAGCTTCAACCATAGACTTAATGTTTGGCAAGCCTCTCTTTTCAGCTTCAACTACCCATTCGTCAGAATATCCATTTCCATTAAATACGATTTTCTGATGTTCAGTTACCGTCTTCTTAATTAAGTCATGTACAGCAAGTTCAAAGTTATCAGCTTTTTCTAATTCATCAGCTATCTGTCCTAAAACATCTGCTACAATTGCGTTTAATACAGTGTTAGCTCCAGCAATTGACATAGATGAACCAAGCATTCTGAATTCAAATTTATTGCCTGTAAATGCAAATGGTGAAGTACGGTTTCTATCTGTAGCATCTTTGCCGAATTCAGGAATAGCATGAGCTCCGACATTCATCTTGCCACCTTGTTTACTTGTTTTAGCTTCACCAGTTTCGATTAACTGAGTTAATACATCTGCTAACTGCTCTCCTAAGAATACAGAGATAATAGCTGGCGGAGCTTCATTAGCACCTAATCTGTGGTCATTTCCAGGATTAGAAGCTGATAAACGAAGAAGATCAGCGTTATCATCCACAGCCTTTAATACTGCAGCTAAGAATAATAAGAACTGTACGTTTTCATGTGGTGTCTTTCCAGGATCGAGAAGGTTCTTGCCTGTGTTAGTTACCATGGACCAGTTATTGTGTTTACCGGAACCGTTTACGCCAGCAAAAGGTTTCTCATGTAATAAGCAAGTTAAACCGTGACGACTTGCTACTTTTTTCATGATTTCCATTAATAATTGATTATGATCAGTTGCGATATTAGCTGTAGTAAAGATAGGAGCTATTTCATGCTGTGCAGGAGCAACTTCGTTATGTTGCGTTTTAGCTAAGATACCAAGTTTCCAGCATTCTTCATTTAATTCTTTCATGAATGCTGCAATTCTTTCTTTTAAACTACCAAAGTAGTGATCTTCTAATTCCTGACCTTTAGGAGGCATTGCACCAAATAAAGTACGTCCAGAGAAAATTAAATCTTCTCTTTGTAAGTATTTGTTTCTGTCAATTAAGAAATATTCCTGTTCAGGACCTACAGAGCAAGATACAGAAGTTACATCATTATGTCCAAATAAATTTAAGACACGTGTAGCTTCTTTGCTTAATGCTTCCATGGAACGAAGAAGAGGGGTTTTCTTATCTAATGCTTCTCCAGTGTATGAACAGAAAGCAGTAGGAATACATAAAGTTACTCCAGAAGCGTCTTCTCTTAAGAATGCAGGAGAAGTAATATCCCAAGCTGTATATCCTCTTGCTTCAAAAGTTGCTCTTAAACCACCGGAAGGAAATGATGATGCATCCGGTTCACCTTTAATTAACTCTTTACCTGAAAACTCCATGATTATCTTACCGTCAACTGTTGGAGCGATAAATGAATCATGTTTTTCAGCGGTAATACCTGTCATAGGCTGGAACCAATGAGTATAATGTGTTGCACCTCTCTCAATTGCCCAGTCTTTCATTGCATTAGCAACTACTTCAGCTACTGCTGGATCTAAGCTCGTACCATTTTCAATTGTTTTCTTTAAAGCAACATAAATTTTCTTTGGTAAACGTTCAACCATAGTTGCTTCATTAAAAACGTCCTTACCAAAAATTTCAGTTAATTTTTCTACCATAATATATTCTCCTTCCATTTAGTATCTTTGTATTTGTAGAACATACTTTCTTATAAAGAAAAAAAGTGTTCTCAAAAAGACTTTGAGAACACCCTTGCTCTAACGATTAACGTCTAGAAATAAAATACCACTTTTTCACGAAAAAGAAAAGTCTTTTTTTCATTTTTTTTTATAATTTTTTTTAATTATATCTATTAAAAGAATAAAAAGTAGTATTTACAGCTTCTCACTATCTGATTTAATGAAAATCATAAAAAATCTTTCTATATGGTTTATCTTATATATAGTGTTCTTAGACTTGTTTACGTATTGTAACATCTAACTGATTAAATGGAATTCTGATTCCATTTGTATCGAACTGGTTTTTAATCTCTTCTAATAACTGCCATTTTAGCGTTAAATAATCTTCACTTGCAACCCATACTCTTAGTCCTATACTAATAGAACTGTCATTTAGGCTACTTACAAAAACTCTTATTTCCTCATCCTTTAATATCTTATCATTTTGATATAATAAATTAAGTATTAGTTCTTTCACCCGCTGTATATTTTCTGCGTATTCAATTGGAAGAAGTAACTCCAGTCTCCTGTTTGGTTCATTGGTTACATTTACTATATTATTATTGGATAAAATTCCGTTTGGCATCACTATAAGCCGATTATCAAGCGATACTAATCTGGTATAAAAAATATCAATGGCCGTAACAGTTCCTTCGTTTCCACCAGAAATAATATAATCTCCAACACGAAACGGTTTCATGAGTAATATCAGTACGCCACCGGCAAAATTAGAAAGTCCTCCCTGGAGGGCAAGACCAATGCTTAAACCAGCAGAACCTATGAGTGCAGCAATAGAACTTCTTTCAATCCCAAGTACATTTACCACAATGATTGCCACTAATAGTATATAGATAACTGCTTTTATTAATGCAAGCAAAAAACCAGAAACACTGGCTTCCATTTTCAACTTATTAAAATACCTCTCCAGAATATGAAGTCCATATTTTATAAGTTTTTTACCTAGATACAATATAAGAATTGCTATCACTAAGTCTTTTAGGAATTCTAATGCCTGGGGTATTAAACTCCCTACTGAATTATTGACTGCCTTTTCTAGTGATTGAATAAAACTAGTTGTAGGTGCTTCCAAAAATGCTATCTGTTGATACATATTTTTTTCTCCAAAGATGATTTCTTATTTTCACTCAGTGCCTTTGTATTTATCTTTTCAGTTTCTTTTCAGTTTCTTTTAAAATATTATCTTCTTATATTTTCTCTTTTTTTGTATTCTCTTTTTTTGTATTCTCTTTTTTTGTATTCTCTTTTTTTGTATTCTCTTTTATTGTGTTTTCCTTTTTTGTGTTTTCCTTTTTTGTATCCTCTTTTTTTGTATCCTCTTTTTTTGCGTCCTCTTTTTTTGCGTCCTCTTTTATAGTTTTCACTTTTTTTATTTTCTCTTTCTCTGCTTTGGCAATAGGCGTGCAGGTAAACACAGAGATACCAAGTGGAGGAACATTAATACTAAGAGACTCCTCTCTTCCATCCGCTCTTTTTTCCTTGGATTGCTTTTGCCTTGGATTTATATTTCCTTCGCCACCGTATAATGTACTGTCACTGTTGAATATTTCTTTATACTTTCCATGAAACGGAACACCAATGAAGAAACTCTGATATGCTATCGGTGTAAAATTACATACTATTAATAAAGTATCTTCTGGTTTCTCCGATTTTCTTGTAAATACAATAACGCTGTGATCTGCATCCATGCAGCTGATCCATTCAAATCCATCTGCATCATAATCCATCTGGGACAGGGCAGGATATTGTCTGTATAATTTATTTAAATCTCTTACATAGTCGTTCATCTTACTATGATTAGTATCGTCTAGTAATTCCCAATGTAAACCTTGGTTTTCATTCCATTCCATAGGTTGTGCAAAATCTTGCCCCATAAATAACAGTTTCTTTCCCGGATGTGTCATCATATATCCATATGCCAGGCGAAGATTGGCGAATTTATGTTCTAATATTCCCGGCATTTTATTTAGCATGGAACCCTTGCCATGTACAACTTCGTCATGGGAAAATACAAGGATAAATTTCTCACTGTATGCGTAAATCAAACTAAAAGTTAATTCTCCATGCCTGCCTTTTCTAAACAATGGATCACATTTCATATAATTAATAAAATCATTCATCCATCCCATGTTCCATTTCAAATCAAAGCCAAGGCCATTTTCCTCAACTTTCTCAGTAACCATGGGCCATGAGGTAGATTCTTCTGCAATGAGTAAGGCGCCATCTTTTCTTTTCTTAAACACAGAGTTTAAGTGCTTTAATAACTCTACTGCTTCAAGGTTCTCATTTCCCCCGTAGATATTAGCCACCCATTCTCCATCATTCTTACCGTAATCCAAATACAGCATTGAGGCAACTGCATCCATTCGTATGCCATCTGCATGATATTTATCCACCCAGAATAACGCATTTGCTATTAAGAAATTAGAAACCTGAGGTCTGCCGTAATTATAAATCAGTGTTCCCCAATGGGGATGCTCACCCTGCCTTGGATCCTTATGTTCATATAAACAGGTACCGTCAAAATTAGCAAGACCAAATCCATCTCTTGGAAAATGGGCTGGAACCCAGTCTAATATGACTCCAATTCCCTGCTGGTGCATATAATCCATAAAATACATAAAATCTTCCGGAGTTCCATATCTGGCAGTTGGTGCATAATATCCGGTAACCTGATACCCCCAAGAGCCATCGTAAGGATGCTCCATGATAGGTAATAGTTCAATATGGGTATACCCCATATCTTTCACGTATTCTGCCAACATTGGAGCGAGTTCACGGTAATTAAAGAATAGTTTCTCTTCATCCAATGGTTTTTTCCAGGAGCCTAAATGTACCTCATAAATTGATACTGGCTTAGTTTCGTACCGGTATGCGGCTCTATCCTTTAACCACTGTGCATCGTTCCACCTAAAGCCATTAATATCACTAACAATAGCGGCCGTATTCGGACGTAGTTCCGCCTGATTTGCATAAGGATCCGCTTTTAAGGTGACCAAACCACCTTTTATCTTTAGTTCATATTTATATAGTTCTCCTAGTTCTATTCCCGGAATAAATAATTCAAAAATACCAGAATCCAAAAGCTTCCTCATTGGATGTCTTCTTCCGTCCCAGTTGTTAAAATCCCCAACAACACTGACACGAATGGCATTTGGTGCCCAAACTGCAAACAATACACCTTGCACCTTATTGTTCTTTATCACATGAGCACCTAATTTTTCATAGATACTATAGTGAATCCCATGAGAAAACCGGTTGATATCCAGCGCATCAATGACAGGCTCAAATGTGTAGGGATCTATAATTTCTTCTGTCGTGTCATTATCATAAGTAGCCAATAAAGTATAAGGAACAACCTTTTTACCAGGAATTAGAACTGCAAAAAAACCTTCCTTATCCATACATTCCATGGTGTATTTTTTCTCATCCTTTTGTACTTTTACAACGATCTGCTTTGCTGTTGGTATAAATGTCTGCACTAATATTCCTGCATCCGTTACATGAGCTCCCAGAACCTCATGTGGATTATCATGCTCTGAATAGACAATAGCCTCTATGTCTGCCCAATTCATTAATCTATAAAGAACTTCATCCATAGGTATACCTCCCTGACCATATTATTTTAAATTACATAGATTATAGATATCTACTGCTTTCATTAGTACAAATATTATTCTAAGTACCATTCATCCAATGGCGTACTGCCCTCTTCCTCGGTACGGCTTGGCATATATTTTTTAAAGATTCTCTCCAGCAAAAATGAGCATGACAATGCTAAAATTCCCGGAGTAAAAATGATTAGCAAGTTAAATATGTAGCACATAAACGCAAATAAACCAATCATAATCATCAGCAAAAGTGTAGTCGGCAAATGTTTAATCGTCATAAAAAAAGCAGTTTTAAAAAGCTCTCTGATATTCATCCTGAACCGGGATAATACAGGGAATATATAGATAGTAACTCCAATTATTATAAATGCTATTGCATTAAAGAAAGCCATCAGCAGGTATCCATACGTACCTCCCAGATTCTTTGCAAAAGTTCGGTCTGCATACATTATTATATAGAAAATACCCAATATAATACTAACAATTAATCCACTTTTAAAATTCATTTTAAAAGAATGAAAAAATTCTTTCATAAGATAGCCACGTTCCCGCCTTATTACCTTAACCGTGGTATAATATAAAGCCGTCGTAGCAGGTCCTATGGTTATAATAGGAATACAAATAATAGCATAAATAATACCTAACATAATAACATCCCATAACTTGCCTAAAAATGCAAATACTCCATTGTCTAAATTAAAAAAATTGCTCATATGCTCACCTCTAATATTTTAGTCACTTTTGATGTCTTTCCTAGCCAATAACAATCCATCACTTACTATATATACTACCACATTATTTATTAATACTAAAGTTAAAATTGTCTAAAATAATAAGAACAAAAAACTGAGTACCGGTAAAGGCCAATTGTAGTCTTTACCGGTACTCCGTTCATAAATCAGTGACTTTAATATTTTACACCCACGTCATATCGCAGGTAGACCTACAATATTATTTCACTCTTATTATCTTGCAAATAGTAAAGCAATAAACATATCGGCTGCTTCTGCTCTGGTCAAACTGGCAGAAGGCCTAAATTCATTATTGGTATCTGCTTTTACTAAACCTAAGCCGTGGGATAATGCTGCGTATCCTAGGAATGCATCAGAAATATTTGCCTTATCTTTGAAATCTATATTGTATATACCTGTTATTTGAGCTACCTTATCATAATCAAGAATCTGAATCATAAATTTTGCAGCATCTAATCGATTGATCGTTGAACTGTTACTTTCTAATGTGTACTTTGTCGTATCATAATAATATCCAAGTAAGGATATGAAATTGATTACTTCTTCTTTGGTAATTTCTTTATTTGGTGAATAGGATCCGCCAGTATATCCAATACCAAGATCCGCCAATAATTTAATATTACGTTCTTGTGCTAAGCCGCCAATATCGGAATAATTGTAGGATATATTGGCATCTTTATACTCTTTCCCTTCATAATCCAGCTGTCTACCTGTAAATGGTGATATATAACCTGGATAAATATCTGTTCTGTATACCAATCGGATTTTTGTATCTCTGCTATAACCGTTGTCATATGCAATTTCTTTTACCCCATCTGTTGCATAGGTGTAAGTGCTGTTACTTTCATAAACAAGTTTGAATCCATCTAGGGCAATATAATAATCAAAAGCTTTTTCAGCAGAAATTACATTCTTTGGTGATTCAAAGGTAATATTTTTATCCCAATTATAGGAGAAGGAATAAATTTTTCCTGTTACACCGTCAACTGCGCCATAAATGCCGTTGGCTGAATAATTTACGCCTTCATTAACTCTTTCATAATTATAATAGTAACCGCCATAAACTTCTTTTTCTTCTTTAATTCCAATCACATAGGATTCCTTATTGTTTGTTAAAACAGTATTTTTAAATATATCCGGAATCTGCGCTTTTACAAACTTTTCAAGAATTGACTGTCCTTGTTTCATAGAGTATTTAACTTTTACAGATTCCCACTCTTTTTTGTCCATATTATAATAATCTTTGATACTGGCATTAAAGTTAAGAATTTTACCTGTTTTAGCATCTACGCTTGCCGTTGCATAGGAGCGATAGATATCACCTGTTTCATAATTAGCTTCTCTTGGATCCGATAAATAAATATCCCATACATATACTTCTTCCTGGCTTACATTATAATAATTACTTCTCTTATATAATTTTGCTGTAATTGACTTTAGATTCGAATCAATCAGCAGACTGCTATTGCCAGTCACTGCTTTTATTGCAGCTTCACGACTAATAAGACCCGAAAGTTCTTCCACTTTAAGAATCTCTTCTTCTGTAAGACCACCCTTCACTTCATCTGAAGCTTCTAAAGAACTTGTATTGCTATAGTAGTTATCATAAATTACTTCATTCTGTGTTTTGTATACTTCACCGGTTTTCGCGTCTACTGCAATATAAGACTGGTCTGGATAATATACAAGAAAGGCTTCAATTTTAGTTTTTCCGTTTTTATCCGTTGTATATTTATTCTGGTATCCAAGCTTCATCATAACTTCTTTACCAATTTTTGCAGCTGCCTCTGACTCACTGATTTTTGTATCTGCTGATGGTATTTTCACGTCATACAGCCAGTTACCATAATAACTTGCAACTTTTCCTGTTTCATAATTTACGCCAACAGATATTGTATTATCCGGCATTGGAATACCATTAGAAACGCGTTCATACTGGTAAATATATTGTCCGCCGTATACTCCCTGGAAAGTACTAGTCTTATAGTTCACATTTTTGTAAATATTCGGAGCAATTTTATTTAAAAATTGGTCCGCTGTGGATTTAAGCTCGCTCTTTAAATATTTAGGAGCATAAAATCCATCATTTGCATTGTAGTAATCATAAGATATAATATTCCCACTACCGTCTGCCTGAATGGTAATTCTTTCCGAACCATCTTTACTACTCCAGTTAAGGTTCCAATAGGTCTGTGAATAATAACTTTCCCCATTATAGTAATAATCGAATGCAGAAAGATTATTGGGAATACTTATTTTTGCTTTCACTGCTTTAATAATCTTTTCAAGTTCTTGCTGCGTCGGCTCACTGCTCCTAGTTACAGCCATCTCCCCTTCTGCCAGACTATTCATGGATGATGTTCCCATGTTACTGGTTGTACTTGATGTAGATAATTTTGTAGCTGCACTTGTTAAAACATTCTCCACGTGATTCGCTTCTGTAGCTGCACTAACAGTGGTAGCATTTACAAGGCTGTCAAATGGTGTATTTGATGTTAGTGGTAATCCTGATACCATAATACAGCCGATTAATGATAAAGATAAAACTTTCTTTTTCATATTAATTTTCCTCCTTTAAATATTTGGATTTCTTTCTTTAACTACACATTAGACGAAGAAAAATATGGTACAGTTCCAATTATTTTCTTAATTTTTAATATTCTTTTATTTTTATTTCAATTTTTAATGCCTTGTATCATTCTGATTAATTTCATCTGATAAATTTCATTCATTTTGTAATTGCCATAAACTAAAAAATGTACTATCATTGAAGTTATGCATGAATATACATAAGGAGTAAATTAACATGAATCTTAAACGAAATGCATTAAAAGCTGCATTCCCTCATACTATTCCGGTTCTTACCGGATACCTTGTATTAGGTGCTGCTTACGGAATCTTATTAGACAGCAAAGGGTATTCCTTTGTATGGGCTATTCTAACGAGCTTATTTATTTTTGCAGGCTCCATGCAATTTGTATCAATTAGTATGCTTGCGACAGGCTTTCATCCAGTATATACTTTGGCAATTACTTTAATGGTAAATGCAAGACATCTTTTTTATGGAATTTCAATGTTATCCAAATATAAAGGAACAGGTATATTAAAGCCTTATCTTATTTTTGGACTTACAGATGAAACCTTCTCCGTATTAATTGCCAGTGAGCCTCCTAAAGGGGTAGATAAGAATTGGTTTATGTTCTTTATTACTTTGCTTGATCAGATCTATTGGATTACGGGGTCCCTCCTTGGAAGTCTTCTAGGAAGTTTTATTACCTTTAATACAAAAGGGATGGATTTTGCCCTTACCGCCTTATTCATAGTCATATTTATTGATCAGTGGCGGGCAACCAAAAACCATCTTCCGGTATGCATTGGGGTGGGCAGTTCCATGGTGTGTCGTCTCCTATTTGGCTCTGCTAATTTTATCATACCTTCTATGATTACAATACTGCTGCTTGTTACTGTATTGCAAGAAAAGATAGAATCGAGGAATTCCATATGACATTTACACTAACTCAGTCCCTAATATTTTTTGGTATTATAAGCTTAACCACTTTAGCAACCAGAGCACTGCCCTTTCTTCTGTTTCCGGATCATAAGGAAATGCCAAAGTACGTAAAGTATCTGGGCAATGTTTTACCATATACCATCATCGGTATGCTGGTAATATATTGCTTCAAAGATGTGTCTTTTATTCAGGCACCCTTTGGATTACCTGAGGTAATCTCTACAGCACTAATCATCCTGTTACATTTGTGGAAGAAAAATATGCTTCTAAGTATTGGCGGCGGCACAGTACTTTATATGCTATTAGTGCAGGGAATATTTTGAACTTAGCTAAATAGAAGTTTTAGATTAAAATAATCAATATTGATACATATCGAAAGGGCTGCCGCAGATTCGAATCATCTGCGGCAGCCTCTATTCTATGAAAGTTTATGGATAAACAAACCACTTCTTAATTTGGGTTCAAACCAGGTGGATTTTGGTGGCATTAACTGTCCAGCATCCGATACTGCAAACAATTCCGTTATGCTGGTAGGATACATGGAAAAGGCAACAGTCATATCTTCATGGACTCTTTTCTCTAATTCTTTTAATCCACGAATCCCTCCGATAAAATCAATCCTTTTATCCGTACGGGGATCACCGATTCCTAATACCGGATTTAGCAGATAGTCCTGCAGTATGGATACGTCCAGGGCTTTCACAGGATCAGCATTGTTCTTAATTGCTTCCTTTGCAGTCAACTGGTACCACTCTTTACCAACATACATGCCAAAGCTTCCTTTCTGCTCTGGAGCATACGCCGATTGGCCCATGGCATGTATGTCAAAATTATCTGCAATATTTGTTAAGAATTCCTCTAAGCTATAACCATTCAGGTCCTTAATTACTCTATTATAAGGCATAATCATTAACTCATCTTCCGGAAATAAAACCGAAAGAAAATAATTAAATTCCTCTGTCCTTTTATAGTCTGTATTTGCCTCTCTTCTCTTTAATCCTACTTTTACAGCTGATGCAGCTCTGTGATGACCATCCGCTATGTATATACTTTGGATGCTAATAAATGCATTTTTTATGGCATTTACCTGTACTGGATCGCTAATTTGCCATACATTATGTATCACCCCATCCGGAGCCGTAAACCCATATAATTTCTCTGCTTTTTTTGCCTCATTTACAATTTGATGGATGGTTTCATTGGAGCGATATGCTAAAAAGATTGGTCCAGTCTGGGCATCGGTAGTATCAACATGGCGTATTCGATCTAATTCCTTATCTTCTCTAGTGTTCTCATGCTTCTTTATTACATTATTCACATAATCATCAATAGAGGCACACGCTACCATTCCCGTCTGGGATCTGCCATCCATAATTAATTCATAAATATAGTAGCTTTCCTGGGTATCATGAATAAATGTACCATCGGATATCATAGTTTCAAGTATCTCTTTTGCTTTTAAATAAACCTTAGTATCATAGGTATCAACACTATCATCAAACTGAGTTTCAGCTCTGTCAATTTTGAGAAAGGAAAGGGGTTCTTTTTCAACTTCAGCTTTCGCTTCTTCACGGTTATAAACATCATACGGTAAAGCAGCTACTCTGCCAGCAACTTGCCTGTTTGGTCTGATACATTGAAATGGTTTTACCTGGGCCATAGTAAATATCCTCCTAATATTCTATTCATTCTTCAAAAAGTCAAATGTAAGCTGTTCAAATTCCTTATTTGCAGCCATTGAAAATTCTTCTCTGTGTAAATACGGCGGTGTTAATCTTAATAAGTTATCCGTTTGTTTTTCATCAAATAACCAAGGCTCCACCTGCTCTTTATTTAAAATAAGGGGCATTCTATCATGAATTTCTCTCATACTGTCGTTGGCAGAAGTTGTAAGAATAATAAAACTATCCATCCCCTGGTAGTTATCATAGATGCCGGCCATATAGATAGTATCATAATTCATGTCCGTAAAATAATACTTCTTTTTATTACCAAGACGATTCCATTCATAAAATCCATTGGCAGGAACAATACATCTTCTGTAAATGATACTTTCTCTAAACATTCTCTTTTCATGAACTGACTCACTTCTGGCATTAATTATCTGACGGTTTTTATCAAAACCGGCAGCTCCCCATTTTAGGACCGTCGGTTCAATTGCGTTTTTATTTGCAACAAGTATGGGTGCCATATTAGTTGGATAGATTTCTCCGGTTTTGATTTCTTTCCTTTGAAATCGTTTATCAATATCATTAAGTATTCTTTTAATTTCTAATGATGTTTCATCATCGATATAGTACCTTCCACACATAACGATTCTTCTTTCTAAAAAACCTCCCCTAAAAAGTTACACAGACTAGTAGAGGAGGTTTTACAATATTATATTATACGCACTTTTAATACGCCATTAATATGATTTAACTTTTCTTCTATGGATTTTGTATCCGTAGTTTCAATATCTATGATAGTATAAGCATAATCACCTTTACTCTTATTAACCATGTTACCGATGTTAATGTTATCTGCTGACATTACTTCGGTTAACTGTTTTAACATATTTGGAATATTCTTGTGGTTTACTGTAATTCGTATCCCAGATTCACAAACCCCAGCATCACAGTTCGGAAAATTCACAGAATTTTTGATAGTACCGTGCTCTAAGTAATTCATTACTTCCTTTACTGCCATAATCGCACAATTATCTTCCGATTCTTCCGTGGAAGCTCCTAAATGTGGAATTGCAATTGCGCCTTTCATGCCTGCAGTCTTTTTATTTGGGAAATCTGTTACATAGCATGCAACTTTTTTGCTTTCTAGTGCTTCTTCCATGTCATCATCATTTACCAAAAGATCTCTTGCAAAATTAAGAATGACTACTCCATCTTTCATCATAGCCATAGTGTCTTTATTAATCATCTGCTTCGTATCTTCTAATAATGGAACATGTACTGTGATAAAATCACAGGTTTTATATATTTCTTCTTTGGTTTTCACATGCTTTATATCTCTTGATAAATTCCATGCATGTTCAACAGAAAGAAAAGGATCGCATCCATATACTTCCATACCTAACCGTTTTGCTGCATTTGCAACTAACACACCGATTGCTCCTAAACCGATAACTCCAAGCTTTTTGCCGTAAATTTCATTACCTGCAAATTGCGATTTCCCTTTTTCTACCAGTTTAGCAACATTTTCATCCTCTTTAATTGTTTGTACCCAGTTAATGCCGCCAACAACATTACGAGATGCTAACATTAACCCTGTAATAACTAATTCTTTTACAGCATTTGCGTTGGCTCCCGGTGTATTAAATACTACAATTCCTTTTTCTGAACATTTATCAATAGGAATATTGTTGACTCCGGCTCCTGCTCTGGCTATTACCTTTAAATCATCCGGCAGTTCCATCTCTAACATATTGGCACTTCTTACTAAAATGGCATCTGCATTTTCTACAGAATCTTTTTTTTCATACTCGTCTGTGAATAAATCCAGTCCTACGGCAGCAATTGGATTAAGACAATTATACTTTATCATAATGACACTCCTTTGGTGCTTATTTTTTGGTATTCTCTGCTTCAAACTTCTTCATGAACGAGGCTAATTTTTCAACACCTTCCATTGGCATAGCATTGTAAATACTAGCTCTCATTCCGCCAACTGATCTGTGTCCTTTTAAGTTTTCAAAGCCTGCAGCTTTCGCTTCTTTTATGAATTTCGAATCCAATTCATCACTGCCTGTTACAAAAGGAACATTCATAAGAGAACGGTCTTCTTTTACAACGGTTCCTTTAAACATTTCACTCTGATCCAGAAAATCATATAATATGGCAGCTTTTTTCTCATTAAGCTCTTTCATTGCTTCAAGTCCGCCCGTTTTCTTAAGCCACTTAAATACTTTGCCACAGATATAGATACCATAAGCAGGTGGTGTATTGTATAAGGATTTATTGTCATCATGAATCTTATATTTCATCATGGTAGGAGTTCCAGGAAGGGTATCTTCTGTTATTAAATCTTCACGAATAATAACTATAACCACTCCTGCCGGTCCTACATTCTTTTGAACACCACCATAGATTACCCCATATTTGGATACATCTACAGGTTCTGATAAAAAGCAGGAAGATACGTCTGACACTAAAGTTTTACCTTTGGTATTAGGTAAAGTCTTAAATTTTGTACCATAAATCGTGTTGTTCTCGCAGATGTACACATAATCTGCATCTTCACTAACAGGAAGATCTGAACAATCTGGGATATAGGAGAATGTTTTATCTGCGGAAGAAGCAATGGCATTGGCTTTTCCATAGATTTTAGCTTCTTCATAAGCTTTTTTTGCCCACTGTCCTGTAATAATAAAGTCAGCTACTTTATTTTTCATAAGATTCATCGGTAACATGGCAAACTGTAAGGATGCTCCGCCTTGTAAAAACAGAACCTTATAGTTATCCGGGATATTCATTAAATCTCTTAAGTCTTGTTCTGCTTCTTCCATTATTGTTTCAAAGGCTTTGGATCTATGACTCATCTCCATAACAGACATTCCTGTACCTTTGTAATCTAATATTTCCTCAGCTGCTTCCTTTAATACTTCTTCAGGTAAAACTGCTGGGCCTGCTGAAAAATTATAAACTCTTCCCACTGATATATCCTCCTTTAGATACAATGCTTGTAAAGTATAAATCAAAATTATTCACTTTTTCGATTTAACCAATTATAATATTTAGTTAAAAATTAGTCAAACTAATTTTATTAATTAATAATATCATCCTCAGTTATAACCTCATCTATTGCTGCTCCGGGAGCAACCATAGGCCAAACCTTATCATCACTGGCTATACAGCATTCTATTACAACAGGTTCATTCAGTGATAGAACTTCCCTTAAAACAGGTTCAACTTCTTCTCTTTTGGTAATCCGATACGCCTTCGCTCCAAGTGCTTCTGCTAATTTAACAAAATCAACACTATCATTTAATGTCGTATGGGAATATCTCTGTCCGTAAAATAAGCTCTGCCATTGTCTTACCATACCAAGCACGTGATTATTTAATACAATTTGGATAATCGGTATATTATAACGGGTTGCAGTTGCAATCTCATTCATATTCATGCGAAAACAGCCATCACCTGCTATGTTAATTACCTTTTTGTCTGGATTTGCTACTTTCGCACCAATACAGGCACCTAGCCCATATCCCATGGTACCTAAACCACCGGAAGTAAGAAAAGTTCTAGGTTTCTTATATTTATAAAATTGAGCCGCCCACATCTGGTGCTGACCAACTTCTGTTGTGATAATGGCATCTTTATCTGTTAATTCATTAAGTTTTTCAATAACATAAGGTCCGGTTAGCACATCTTCCGCATATTTTAATGGAAATTGCTGTTTCATACTCATAACTTCGTCAACCCATTCTTTATGCTTTTGCTGTTCTAACTTTTGATTCAGTATTGTAAGTACTGCTTTTACATCTCCAATGATGCTTTTGTTTGTAATAACATTCTTATTAATTTCAGCTGGATCAACATCAATTTGTAAAACTTTTGCATGTTTTGCAAATTTAGTAGCATTCCCGGTAACCCTGTCACTAAATCTTGCTCCCACAGTAATTAATAAATCGCACTTTGTTACGCTTAAATTAGCGGTTTTTGTTCCATGCATTCCAAGCATTCCAACATAGAGCGGATGTTCTCCGTCAAATGCACCTTTTCCCATTAAAGTATCAGTAACTGGAGCATTTAATTTTAAAACAAAATCACTCACTTCTTTTTCTGCATCTGCAATAACAGCACCGCCTCCAAGGAAAATAATTGGTTTTTTAGCGCCTTTTATCATCTCGAGGGCTGCGTTGATATCATTTTCATGAATTGTATCCGTTACTACTTCAATTTTAGGAATTTCTGCTTTCACATATTCAGCTTTGTTCGCTGTAACATCTTTGGCAATGTCTACTAATACAGGGCCTGGTCTTCCCGTTTGTGCGATAACAAATGCTCTGCGAAGTGTATCGGCAAGTTTTTTTACATCTTTAACAATAAAGTTATGCTTTGTTATAGGCATTGTAATCCCTGCAATATCCACCTCTTGAAAACTGTCTTTTCCAAGCAGTGGAACCGTTACATTCCCTGTAATAGCAACCATAGGCACAGAATCCATATATGCAGTTGCAATTCCTGTTACCAGGTTGGTTGCACCAGGACCGCTGGTAGCCAGACATACCCCCACCTTTCCGGTAGATCTGGCATAACCGTCTGCCGCGTGTGCCGCCCCTTGCTCATGAGATGTTAAAATATGTCTTACTTCATCTTGATGTCGGTATAATTCATCATAAATGTTTAAAACAGATCCGCCAGGATAGCCAAATATAGTATCTACCCCTTGCTCTTTTAAACACTCTATTAATATCTGTGATCCGGTTAACTGCATTCTACACCTCTCCCTTATTTAATTATTAATATCTAGGCACTTCTAGTATAGCTCCTTTACTACTGGAAGTAACAAGTGCTGCATAACGAGCCAAATAGCCGGAAGTTACTTTTGGTTCTCTTGGTTTCCATTTTGTTCTTCTGGCTGTAAGCTCTTCATCAGAAATTACAAAATTAAGAGTATTGGCATTAATATCTATCTGTATAATATCGCCCTCTTCTACAAGTGCAATATTTCCTCCTACTGCAGCTTCCGGTGCTACGTGTCCAATTGCTGCTCCGCGGGATGCCCCTGAAAAACGTCCATCCGTAATTAAGGCAACAGTAGAACCTAATCCCATACCCATAATTGCGGAGGTAGGGTTTAGCATTTCTCTCATACCAGGACCGCCTTTTGGTCCTTCATAACGAATAACAACAACATCTCCAGCAACAATTTTACCGCTTTTTATCGCTTTGATTGCATCTTCTTCACAGTCAAACACTCTGGCAGGACCTTCATGCTTCATCATCTCAGGAGCTACGGCAGAACGTTTAACTACGGCTGCTTCTACTGCAAGATTACCTTTTAAAACAGCAATGCCACCTGTCTCACTGTATGGATTCTCAATCGGTCTAATAATATTAGGATCTAAATTCACACATCCTGCAATATTTTCTTCTACTGTTTTACCAGTCGCTGTTATTAAGTCAGTATATAATAAATTCTTCTTGTTTAATTCATTCATTACGGCATATACGCCACCGGCTTCATTTAACTCTTCA
>JAQZAX010000039.1 GCA_029239455.1 Anaerocolumna sp. | reverse complement strand
GTTACAGAGAGGGAAGGCTTTGTTGCAGCACTTGCAACCTGAGCGTTTCCTAACGGAAGAACTGGTAAAACCATAGTAAACACCAGTAGAAAAGCTAAAAAGCTTATCATACGTTTCTTCATAGTACTACTCCTCCTATTTGTATTTAATAATTCTGATAGTAATAAATATTCCAATATAAAACTTCCATGGAACTATTTTCTATTAATTATAGTACATCATATCTTACATATTTGTCAAAATAATGTCGCAAATAGGGGAAAAAACATAAAAAGCCTGCTCTGTAATATCAGTCAGGTACACATTTAAATCGTATACCGAATATCCCACAGGGCAGGCAGTTCCACAATATATTTTTATTACTGTCTTAACTCAATTCCTAATTTGCTAAGACCGTTTAGAATCTTAGTCATTACTTCATTAATATCTTTGTCTTCTAGAGTTCTGTCTTTGGCTCTAAAGCTAATGGAATAAGCCATGGATTTATACCCCTGTTTAATCTGTACGCCTTCATAGATATCAAATAAATGATAGCTTTCCAATAAGCTACCCCCATTTTTACGAATTACTGCTTCTACATCACCAGCCAGAATTTCTTTATTAACCTGCATACTAATGTCTCTGGTAACTGCTGGATATTTGGCAATCCCTTGATATTTCACATCAAAGGTTGCACGGGATACGATTTCAGGCATATCAAGAACAGCTACATAAGCTTTATCACCGATATCGTAATTATTAAGAACTGCTGGATGAATCTCGCCGATATAGCCAATTACCGTGTTATCATACATTATGTTCGCCTGGCGTCCCGGATGAAGGAATGGCTTTTCTGCCTTAGGATCATAGGTTACCAGGTTCTTCATGCCTACTTTCTCAAGGTACTCTTCCACAACACCCTTAAGATCAAAGAAGTCTCCTTCTCCATACATTCCAAGAGTAAACTGCATTCTTTCCTCTGGCAGTTCCGTTATAGGCAGCGCTTTGGGAAGATAAATGTTACCCAATTCGTATAAACGTACATTCTTATTTCTTCGATTGTAATTCGTAGCCAGGGAAGTAAGCATACCATTTAACGAGATGGTTCTCATAACACTGTAATCCTCACCTAATGGATTTGTAATTAGAACCGTATCTCTTAATTTGTCACCCTGTGGAATTAATAATTTATCAAATACTTTCGGACTTTCAAAGGAATAACTCATTCCTTCATTAAAGCCAAACTGCTCTGCAAGATTTCTTGCAATGCCTTCCAGACGAAGCTTAAAGGTGAGTTTACCGGTAGTGGCTTCTCCTGTAGGAAGTGTGGTAGGAATATTATCGTAGCCAAAGAAACGAGCTACTTCTTCATCTAAATCTGCCTGAGATTCCACATCTTGTCTCCAGGTAGGAACAATTACTTCACCGGTAGTTTCATCATATTCTAAATCTACCTTTTTAAAGTAACCAATCATGGTTTCTTTCTCTAGATTTGTTCCAAGTATTTTATTGGTTCTGTGGGAATTATAAGGAACTCTCATAGGTTCTCTTACGTTATCATATACATCAACCGCTCCGCCAACAACTTCGCCGGCACCTAATTCTTCAATTAACTGACAGGCTCTGTTAATTGCTTCCATTGCTGTATTAGGATCCAGGCCCTTTTCAAATTTAGCTGCTGCATCTGTTCTAAGTCCAAGCTTTTTACCGGATAAACGGATATTGGTTCCGTTAAAGCAGGCAGCTTCAAATAGAACTGTCTTAACCTCATCTGTTATCTTGGAATTCTCACCACCCATGATTCCTGCAATACCAACCGGTTTATTTGCATCACAAATCATAAGAATAGAAGAATCAATCTTTCTCACCTGTCCATCTAATGTCTGGAATTCTTCGCCGTCTTTCCCTCTTCTTACAATAATCTTATTACCGGCAACCAGGTCTAAATCATAAGCATGCATGGGCTGCGCATATTCTTCCATAACATAATTAGTTATGTCAACCAGATTATTTATGGGACGAATACCACAGGCAGCCAGTCTTCGCTGCATCCACATTGGGGATGGTCCAATCTTAATATTCTTTACAACTCTGCCTACATAGCGGCTGCAAAGATCCTTATCCTGCACTTCTACTGAGATATAGTCACTTGCCTTTTCGCTGTTTCCTGTTTCTTTTACTACCGGAAGCTTTAGTTCTTTCTGAAAGGTAGCTGCTGCTTCTCTTGCAATACCAATAACACCAAAACAGTCTACGCGGTTTGACGTAACTTCGTATTCAAATACCACATCATCTAGCCCAAGTGCCTTAATTGCGCTGGAGCCAATTTCAATTCCGTCATAGCTTTTGTGATCACTGAAAATGTAGATGCCATCTTCCGGCGCTTCCGGATACATCTCTTTGCTAGAACCCAGTTCTTCAATGGAACACATCATGCCATAGGATTCCATTCCACGAAGTTTACCTTTCTTAATCTTGATTCCTCCGGCTGTTTTACTCCCGTCATGTCCTCCCGCTACACGCCCTCCATCCAGAACAACGGGTATAACATCACCTTCTTTTACATTAGGTGCACCGGTTACAATCTGAACCGTCTCTCCTTCTGCCGTTACCTGTACCTGGCAAACAATTAATTTATCCGCATCCAGATGTCTCTCTATCTTTAAAATCTTACCTACAACTATTTTATCTAAATCAGCATCTAATTTTTCATAGCCTTCCACTTTTGTTCCGGACAATGTCATGGCATCAGTATATTCCTGTGCAGTCACATCAAGATCTGGTACATATGCTTTAATCCAAGATAATGGTGTATTCATTTATGTTAACCTCCTATATTGTAAACTTTTTTGGTAATAACGTTATAAAACAAAATCCTCTAAGATTCTTAAGAAATATTTCTATATCTTAGAATTGTTTTAAGAATCGAACGTCATTCTCATATAATAGCCTCATATCATCAATTTCGTATTTTAATAAGGCAATACGTTCCAGACCTACGCCAAATGCGAAACCTGAATATTCATTAGGATCAATTCCGCTCATTTTTAATACTTTCGGGTGCACCATACCACAGCCGAGGATTTCAATCCAACCGGATCCTTTACAGAAACGACAACCTGAACCACCGCATTTAAAGCAGGTAACATCCACTTCTGCACTTGGTTCTGTAAATGGGAAATGATGTGGTCTGAATTTAACTTTCGTATTTTCACCAAATAATTGTTTTGCGAATTCTGCTAAGGTTCCTTTTAGATCTGCAAATGTGATGTTCTTATCGATTACAAGTCCTTCTATTTGATGGAAGCTAGGAGAGTGAGTTGCATCAACTTCATCGGAACGGAAAACTCTACCTGGAGCAATCATTCGGATTGGAAGATTGCCCTGTTCCATAACTCTTACCTGAACCGGTGAAGTCTGTGTTCTTAGTAAGATATCTCCGGTAACATAGAAGGTATCCTGTTCATCCTTCGCTGGATGGTTTGCAGGAATATTAAGAGCCTCAAAGTTGTAATAATCATATTCCACTTCAGGGCCTTCTACAACTTCATATCCCATACCTACGAAGATTCTCTCTACTTCATCTAATGCAATGGAATTAGGATGACGATGCCCAACCATTGGTTTTTTGGCCGGAAGAGTAACATCGATAGTTTCTTTTGCGATTTTCTCTTCTCTTAGCTTCATCTCAAATGCTGTCTTCTTTTCCTCTAATTTTTCTTCCAGCTTTGCTCTGGCCTCATTTACCAGCTGCCCTACCATAGGTCGCTCTTCGGGTGCTACATCCTTCATTGACTTTAAAACATTGGTAAGCTCACCTTTTTTACCTAAATATGCAACTCGAATATCATTCAATGTTTCTAGATTCACTAAAGCATTAATTTTTTGTAATGCTTCCTCCATAATGGCATTTAATTGTTCCTTCATGGTAATCTCCTTTCTTGTTTAAACGCAAAAAACTCCGTCCCTAATGAAAGGGACGGAGATCATTATTTCACAATAAAACCGGTTTATATTTCCGCGGTACCACCCAAATTCTTATGCATACTCCATGTCCTGTTATTTCTTATTTAAAAATAAAACAGTACATGTTTTTGTACATAAGCACTTTAGTTATGCGTAACGTGCATTTTACGTCATCTCCTACTATCTACTTAAAAGAATTCAAAGATGCGGCTCCGGTGGGAAATTCAATCATTATCTGAACTTAAGGAAGCTTACAGCCGGTGACTTCCCCTCTCTGAAAGAAAATAATAATCTGGTTTGCATACGCAAAACACCTTCATTGCCTTTTTCTTATATGTCATATATATTAACACAATATTTTTTCTTGTCAAGGGGTGGATTTTCGTATGTTAATTACATAGTTACATTTTATGAAATTAATGGTATAATTTCATAAAAGAACGAAGAAAAGACTAACACACACCATCTTTACATATAATATGATATAATCCCAGATTTCACCCTTTCCTTCCCATGGAAAGTTTAATTTGGTATCCAAAAAAGAGGTAACTTTTATGACTATTGTATCTTTATATAAAATCAGCCGTGCATTTTCCAGGAAAATACGGGAGGACTATGTTTCTGCCTTTGCTGCTCAGGCGGCTTTGTTTGTCATTATCTCCTTTTTCCCGTTTACCATGCTCCTTTTGACTGTAATTCAGTATCTTCCCATCACAGAGAGCACCATGCTTGCAACCTTAACTAATATATTTCCAACGACGCTGAATCCTTTTATCATAAATGTTGTTACTGAAATATATAATAAGGGTTCTGGAACGATTGTTTCTATTACTGCAATTACAACCCTTTGGTCAGCCTCCCGGGGTATTCTTGCCATTGTAAAAGGGCTCAACTCGGTGTATGGCATCAATGAGACCAGAAGTTATCTGAAACTTCGTATCTTATCTACTTTTTATACCTTGATTTTTGCAATTATGCTGATTGTTACTTTAGTAATTCTAGTATTTGGTAACCGCCTGTATATATGGATTGAGCAAAGATTCTCTGTGCTGAAAGATTTGGCTCTGATTATCATCAGCATGAGAACTTTTGTTGGTCTGTGTATCCTGACACTATTCTTTTTACTAATGTTTGTTGCCATACCCAATCGTAAAACTCATATTCTTCAGGAATTTCCCGGTGCCCTGGTTGCTTCTGCCGGCTGGATGGGTTTTTCTTATTTATTTTCATTTTATATCGATAATATGGGTAATTACTCTAATACCTACGGTAGTTTAACTGTGGTGGTTCTTTTTATGCTATGGTTCTATTCCTGCATGTATATCTTATTTATCGGTGGAGAAGTGAATATCGTTCTATCTTCAGGGGATTTGGGTTATTTTCTAAAACAGCTCTTTCTTAAAAAAAATGATTCTAAGGCCAAAAAGCCTTAATCGCCTTAATCCAAATGTTTACCTAATATATATATCCTAAGTCAACACCTGTATAGTAATGTTTAATAATATCTTCATAAGCAATTCCTGCCTCTGTCATTGCCTTTACTCCGTTTTGACTCATGCCGACTCCATGGCCATAGCCACCTCCATTTATGGTTATTTCCTGACCATTCTTATCTAAGATGAAAAATGCGCTTGGCAACATACTTAAGCCGGATGCCTTTGATTCATCCTGTTTAATAACATCATCATATAGAGGTGCTAATAGAACTCTGATATTATATTCCGAAGATACTTTTATGGTATGTTTAGAACCGACAAGGATAAGTTCAGAGATAATACCACTCTTCTCTCGTTTCAAGGCTTTAATATCTTTTACCGTTCCGATGGTATTTACCGGTATGCTCTCATATACTTCTTTTCCGTTATTGTCTGTTAATGTCTGAATGGATGCCGGGTTAGCATTATATCTTTGTTCTAAGTTTTTGTCGATGGATTTTTTCACATCTTCCAGTGTGATTGTAACCTTCCACCGATACCAAGGAAATTCACTGTCATAAGTAATCACCTCAGGATTTAAAATAAAGGTACGAAAAGTATCTTCCATTGAAAAATCAGCCTGTAATCTTTCTTGATTTAGGGCGGCTGCTTCCACAGCATTCATTTCATTTTCCTTATAAACGGTTTGTAATTTACCTATCAGATAATCGGAATTCTCTGTGTTTTTCCATACTTCATCTATAGATGCCGTATGTCCGCTGGAAGTTGAGAAATAGTATGCGGTGACTACTGCATCTTTGTATTCAATCACTTTACCGTAGGTATCCTTCACTGCCAGTATGGAATCCTCATTTTCAGCAATATTATTGTATACCTGATACGCCACACTATCATCTACATGAGCTCCATATTCACCATAACTGTTGGCAAATAGTTGGTTATAGGCGTAACTTCTGGCACAGATGGCTTGAACTTTGAGTGCCTCTAATCCGTAATATGTTGGCATCTCACTTGGGATTACCCCATATAAATATTCTTCTAAGGATAGATCATTGATGATAATAAATCCTTGCTCTGTTGCAGCTACTTCTATGGTTCCTCTGTAGGCTGGATTACCACCAGATCTTTTTACGGACAGCAGTTTTATTTTACCTTCCTCTGAATTCGTTCGCACTTGAACCCTGTCCCTTGCTTCCCAGTTTTCATCCATCGTAAGCGTCAGCTCCGTGCCTGGGTCATAAGTCGTTTCTTTTTTTCCAATGGTAACGATGAATTCCCGGTCAGCTGTGATCATCACTTTTTCATGATATAATCCGGCAAAATTATCTGTTTTTATTAAAACACGAATATTTTCAGCTTTAATGGGTTCTGTTATAAGCGCAGCAACAACTTTTCCGTCTGCGACTACAAAGTCTGTGGCCTCGTAACCAACTAATATACTATTGGTAACCTCCATGGATAATTCATTATATATTTTATATATTTTATAATGCTCATCGACGGCTAATCTACCATACCCCTCAACTTCTATAACTTCTTTATTCGCTAATAATACTTTCCCCTGAATGACATCTGGCTTAATACTTATCTTAGTAATCAAACCGTCCTGCAACACGATATCGGCAATTTTGCCTTCAATCTCCTGGGATAAATCATATTTTGTACTAAAGTCTCTTGCAATATTGTGTAAAAATACAGAAACAGTTCCTCCCGTTCCCGATGTGATCCACACATTATGTAAAGTCGCTTCTTCCTCTAGGATTTCTTTCATATATACAATATGTTCTCCTGAAATAAGCGCTGTAACCGGATGATCAATGTAGTCAGATAATTGAACACTATTATCCTGTTGTTCTTCCAATGCATTCTCTTCTTTGCTTTCAGGATTATTTTCCCGTTCCAGCAGGTCTCTCTTGAAGTTTAAGATTCCATTTTCATAAAAACTTTCATAGCCTTTTGCATATTCATAAGTATACTCACCCTTATCTGTAATCATAACCTCGTCTTTTGCTGCAGAAGTGGGAGCACCTAGTACAAAAAAGGTTGTCTCTGTTACAGGAGCAGTGCCTTCCTGATATTGGCTAAGTATACCTTCATACATATCCAGGAATTCTTCCGTTAAAACTGCCTTATTCTCCGGTTCTTCCATAAGGGAGAACGATAATTTATTAATTATACTGTCTGTAGCAAACCCAAGTGTGTCACTCACCATTTGAAGCAATTCAATGCTTTGTCCAAAATTTAAATATAAGTTTTGATCCATAGTTTCTTTCATAGTTTCTTCCATCTTTGCTTCATCAACGCCAAGAAAGCGAAGCAACTGGATGGATTCCTCTACGGTAATCATATCACCTTCCCGCAAAATCAGCTGGCTTTTATCCGGATCCGCAATCTTTCTGATTACATTTCCGGCAAATAATATAATGAGAATGGCCGCACATGCGCCCATTAAGATTAATTTTTTCTTCATATTGGTATGTCCCCCATCAGCAAGTTGTCCGTATATTACCCTCTACAAGCTATCACCTGCCTTTTTAGAAGCAGGTGAATTCTTGTACATGTTTAATTATATACTCTCAAAACAATAATATGCCTATTATATTATAAACTGCAGGAAATAATCTATAGAAAAATGAAATAATCCTCACTCAAAGAACCGGTGGTTGCAAAAATTATAAGTTTCTATGGGCTCTGGTCCTCTCACAACAGCCCGTTCCACTTGCAGGACACCGTCTGCGTCTGTTCGTATTCTCCAATCCACCATCATAATCTCTCCATTTACTATTTCTATGCCATTAATACCTCTAGAATGTATGCAGCAACCGGTATTAAAATACGGAAGTTCCTCTTCCTTGGGGAATTTCGGTCTGTGGGTATGTCCGCATATTAGCATCGTTTTATGCCTGCGAATCCATTTCTTATAGGTCCTTTCTATTTTGTGTCTCTTGAATTGGTTCCTTGCCGGGCTCGATGGGTTCTGAAATCCCACAACATGCATAAATCTCCAGAAATATCTTAATGTAAACATGGAGAATGGCCAAAACTGATCATTCATAAAATCTCCCTGATGACCGTGTACAATAAGAATTTTCTGCCTGGTAGCCTTATATTTTAACAACAGTGCTTCATATGGTGTAATTCCTTTGAATAATTCATGATAATCCTGGGTGTATTCATCATAATAATGATAGTAATTTTTTCTCACATATTTTTTATTTTTAATATATAGGTTATGATTTCCATAAAGCATGATGTACCTGTTGTCATCATAGAATTCCTTTAGCAGTGCAAATATATCACTGTGGGCCAGTCTTATATGCCGAAACTCACGATATTCCCAGAGTTCATCTCCATCTCCGGCCTCCACATAAACATACCCGTTGTGATAGTAATAATCAAGAGCACGCCGAAAGACGGCTTGATTCCTGGCAAATTCATCTGATACGCTGTCATCGCCTCTATGAGCATCACTAAAAAATATATATTTCGAATTTTCATCCAGGTATTCAACTCTGGCATTTTTATAAGCTTCCATCAATCTTCTGTCTGTAAACATAGTTTTCACCCCATGACATAATTAGAAAATTTTAGTTAAAATTTAAGCTAACCTAATTTTATTTTTTATAAATATTTAGTTGTAAGTAAATAGATTATCGTTAAAGTATATTTCATATTATACAGTTCTTGAGGGAGTTTATTCAGAAATCCTATTTTTTTATATAGAAGAGTTGCTTCCTAAAAAAACTTCGGTAGACAACTTTATGATTAAAAATGGAAATACCTTCATAAGAAATAGATTTTCGTAAGAAAAAAGTAAGAAAGTTTAGAAAAAATTAAGGGTGCCTGACACCAATGACAATGACATTGGTGTCAGGCACCCTTAATTTTTTATTTCATCAACTTTACGTTTGTCACATAAAAAGTTGCTTACACCGTTGATGTTGATTATGTAGTAGCTATCATCGTATGGTAGGTACTGGATTGTTATGGTTTTATATGTATCTGTGTTGCGGTGGAAAGTTATTGATAAAACCGGGGATTGAGAAGTTTTAGTGTCATAGTCTTTTGGTATTTCGCTCTCTGTGGAAGGGCTAATCACTGTCTGGTACAATTTAATAAAGGTATCTTCATCTGCTTCCTTCCCATTGATTTCATATGTTTTAACTATATTCTCTTCTTCCTCTCCGGTCTCTTCGTTTTTCACTTTTTCTACTTTTCTATTAATAGACATGGTAGTAGTAGCGTCCTTTGTTTCCAGAACTACTTTGTCCACGGTATCTATGTTAATCATACTGACATTTTCATAGGCGACACTGTAGGGATTCACATGGATGAGTGACTCTATGGTATCTGCACTCATAAGATGGACTCTACTGGAATCACTGGATTTGACATAGTAATTTCCTTCCTCATCGGTTGAGCCTATCAGTAATTCAAAAGATTTGTATACTTTTTCTGTTGTAGGTTCAGACCTAGTGGCAGCATCCGTTCCTTCTGTCTCAGATTCCGCTTCCAATGTTGCTTTGGTTCCTTCGGTCTCAGATTCCAATTCGTCTACCGTTTGCTCCACCTCTTCATAATAATCAAGGGAAATGAGTGCAACGGGTTGGTCTAACCCATACTGGGTAAGGTCCGTTACATCATAATCAACTGCTGAGTCAAAGGTCATTCCAATATAATTATTTAGAAGTTCTGTTACCGCCGTTGCATCTGCTGCTACGGGAGTTTCATAAGGCTGTACTATGAACCATCTGGTATTTCCAGTGTAATCGTAGTTATCTTCTTCATAATTTAATTCTAAGGTCCCTTCCTCCTGATTTCCTACTACCAGATGCGTAATTGTATCTGCACTCATCGTTGGAATATTTTCCACTGCCATGATCTCTTTCCTGCTTTTATTAAAATTATCATAAAAGGTGGAAGATACAATATACACAGTTTTTTCACCATTCACTGTTGCATAGTAACCCCCAGTAATAGGTGCTTCATAACCAAGTGCAATGCTGATTGAAGTCTGATCCTCAAGGGTGACGACGACCTGAATTACAGGCTCCTTAAGCCCATATTCAGAAAGATCATTAACATCCGTTGCTACTGTCATGGTAGAAGTAATGTTAGAAAATGCAGCTTTCATATTCTCTGCAAATGTCTGATTCACCGGAAATGAAGGCTCCTCTTTATACATCCAACCTTTTTCTACATCTTTTAGCAAGGTCATGGTACTATCTGGATTACTAAAATAGACCGATTCAATTTTGTCTGTTTCCAAGGTCGCCAGAGTAGTCGTCTCTGCGGTCACATCCGCAGAGTCTTGATTCGCCTGATTCTCTTTAAAATAGGCAAGATATCCATAGGTTCCGATTAGGAAAACCATAACTGCAAACAAAGATAAAAGTGTAATAAGATTCTTTTTCTTTCTGCCTGCCATTTACTTCTTCCTCCTTCTTATAGTTACATAACCTCCAAGCGCTAATAGGAATACCGGTATAATGACTACAACAATCAGTGCCCACATATTAGCCTGAGCTGATGTTAAGGTCAAATACCTAGGAAGCACGCTTTTTGCCTGTATGGTAGTCTGGATATCCTGATCCGTTGTATAACTAACGGTATCTAAAAATAGGTCAAGGTTACCAAGGGATGGATAAGTAATCATAGTTTCATCAATAAGATAGGGCGTACCATATACTACTAAGTTAGTTTCGGCATCATTGTAATTCTCAGTAATGGCCACTCCCAGATGAAAAGGTCCTTTCATATCCCCCTCCTCCATCTTTGCAGAACCAGAGTTCATATTAGTCTTAGAAAAAGAATTGTCGGATGAAGTAAGTAAGGGCTGAACGGTTACGGTACTTCTTACTGAGTCTAGTATTTTGATACCTTTTGTAGCTGGTGTAACTACAAAAACTCCATCTTCTATCACAGAAGATGTAATAGCGTGACTATCAATGTCCGGAATCAGATTATTTACATACTGACCCATGATATGGTTCGAATCATTTTCTATAACGATACCCTCCACTAAGGCAACGCCATAATAATTTAGTAAGCCATTAAAATTCTCCAAGCCTTCTGCCCCATAATCTGCAAATATAATTGCATTACCGCCGGCTGACAGATATTCTTTTATCATTTCAATTTCTTCTGCCCCATAATCCGTCTGTGGTGCATTGATTAATAGAACGGAACAATCACTTGGAATGGCCTCTGTTGTTAAAGTTGATAGTGATTCCGTCGTTACATTAATCTTCTTTAGGGAACTGTTAATGGTATCAGATAGTTCTGTTTCCCCATGTCCTTCCACTGTATACATAACCGGCTGTATTTCGCTTGTTACAAACTGGAGTGCAGAAGTTACCTGTCCTTCCACATCAACAGCAGACGTATAGGTAGAGTATGTAGTATAATCAATTTCCTGTTCAAATAAATCGGCATTATCGATATATTTCACTCTGTCATTTGAGTGATTGACAACAATAAAGCTGTTATTATTTACGGTATCATCTACATATTGAGATGCGAATCCCGGATTTAATACAGGATCTTTATATTCCACTTTCAAATGTTTAGAAATTGAATCATATTTATCAATAATTCTTTTAACTATCTCATCTTCTGAACCGGTTTGCACCATATAATAGATGGTAATGTCATCTGCTAATTCATTTACATAATCGATAGTCTCATCAGTCAGCGTGTACATGGAATCTTCACTTAAATCAGCTTTTATTTCCAATTTAGACGCAAGGATGTTAACAAATAGAAAAATGACAATGACTACAATTGTAATAATTGTTGTATAGGCTCCTCCTTTAAATTTTTTAGATGAAAAAGAAGATTTAATTTTATTTATTTTCACTCTGTTTCCCCCTTTCTAGCTCCATCTGCTCTTCTTAATTACCTGTACGGTTAAGAATAGGAACAGAAATACGATGCTAACATAGTAAATAATAGTCGATATGTCTAAAACACCCATAATTACGTCACTAAAGCGTGCAATCACTGAGAACCAGCCTGTAATCTTTATAATGATTCCATCAAATAATCCTGGCTTTAGAAAATAGGCAGCAGTTAAAATAATTTCACTGACAATTGCAAGCAGCAGGGATAATGTTATATTTTTCATCATTAAATAAGTAATCCAACAAAGAACTAGCAATAAAACCGCTAATATCAGAAAGGCAGACTTATTATCGGTCGGCAGCATCCCTGCAATTCCATCCATAAAAACAGTTAACAGAATCACAAGAAAGGAAACAACAGCCGCAACTACCTGACTTTCTGTCATTGATGAAACAAATAACCCAATGGCGATGTAGGCAGCTCCCAAGAGGAAGAAACCTAAAATGGAACCATAGGCTATTTTAAATGGCACCAAACCATATTGGGAAGTTATGAGCGGATATAGGCTTATAATTACCATAGCAATGAAATATACCGTTGTTACCGCAAGAAATTTGCCTACTATAATTCGGCTAATGGGAACCGGAGAAGTTAACAGCAGCTGATCCGTCTTCTGTTTCTTTTCCTCTGCCATTAATCGCATAGTTAAAATCGGTATCAGTATAACAAATATAAAAGATGCATCTGACAATATATATTCAAAATTGGCAAGTTGACCAAACAGGTTATAGACCGCAAAATAGATTCCAATAATCACTAGAAAAAACGCAATAAATACATACCCTGTCATGGAAGTAAAATAGGATCTTAATTCTTTTTTATAAATCGCCAGCATTTACGGTTACCTCCTTATTATCTTCCTTAGTTTTGCTATCCTGAGTTACCTCGAGGAAGATATCCTCCAATGACATATGAGTAGAGTGCATCTCTATAATTGCACATCTTGCATCACTAAATGCATAAAAGATTTCCTCTCTGACATCCTGATTATCCCTATAGTAAACTGTTAATGAAGTAAAACCATCTATTGTTTCCTTATCAAATTCAAAACTTGATACCGCTTCCATAGTTTGTAGAATGTTTTGAATGGCTTCTTTGTCTCCTTTTACCTGTAAATGCAACTGATTTGATCCCGTAATGTGTTTGGACAGATTATCAGCACTATCGCTTACAATTAACCTGCCTTTATTTATAATGATAATCTGGTCACACACTGCACTTACTTCCGACAATATGTGGGAGCTTAAGATTATGGTATGATTTTTCTTTAGATCTTTTATCAAATCTCTAATCCAGGTAATTTGCATGGGATCAAGGCCAACCGTAGGTTCATCCAGAATGAGTACTTCCGGGAAGCCAATAATTGCCTGTGCCAAACCAACTCTTTGCTTATATCCTTTGGATAAATGTTTGATTAACCTTCCCGCTACATCCGTCACTTTCGTCATGTTCATGATTTTATCAATCATTTGTGCTTTCTCGGATCTCTTAACCTGTTTTAAATCTGCAACAAAATTAAGATACTCCCTAACTGTCAAGTCGGGATATAGTGGCGGCAATTCCGGCAAATAGCCAATACATTTCTTTGCCTCCTCCGGTTCATCAAAAATGTCGTGACCATCTACAACAACAGTTCCCTCCGTAGCAGATATGTACCCAGTAAGAATGTTCATGGTGGTAGACTTTCCTGCACCATTTGGTCCTAAAAAGCCAAGTATTTGACCTTTTTCCACCGTAAAACTCAGATTGTCTACAGCCAAATGGTTCCCATACTGCTTGACTAAATTCTTAACTTCTATCAAAGCTTTCTCCTCCTTAAAATTAGAATCATCATCTCTTCTATGTTACCCCCAGTTTGCGAAAATTTTGTGAACAAATTATGAATCTTCCAAATGTTCACAAAACTTTCACATTTTGCTATAAAGTAAAAAAACATGGGAAGTACAGGTATCCTAACTGCACTATCCCATGTTTATGTCCTTTTTATTTCTGTCCTTTTTATTTCTGTCCTTTACTCATATAATTAAACTTATCCAATAACGTCCTTCATTTCATACATGCCAGGACCTTTCCCAGCCAAAAATTTTGCCGCCTGAATTGCTCCCTTAGCAAAGATGGCTTTGGAATACGCCGTATGTTTAATCTCTATTACCTCGTCGATTCCCGCATAGATTACTTCATGTTCCCCAACTATGGTACCTCCGCGCACAGCTGCAATACCGATCTCTTTTTTATTACGTTTCTCACGTACCGGTGAACGGTCATAATTATAGGAATATTCTTGATTCAGTACCTCATTAATTGCATCCGCTAAGGCCAGTGCTGTTCCAGAAGGAGCATCTACTTTCTGGTTGTGATGTTTCTCAACGATTTCGATATCGAAGTCAGCATCAACCAGTACATTGGTTACAGCCTTTAATACCTTCATTATGGTATTAACACCTAGGGACATATTTGCAGAACGAAGAATTGCCACTTTTTTAGAAGCTTCTTTTACTAATGCAATATCCTCTTCCGATAAACCTGTGGTTGAGAGCACCATTGGAACTTCTTTTTCCTGCGCATACTTAAGCATCTCTCCAATATTTACAGGTGAAGAGAAGTCTATGATTACATCTGCGGTGACGTTACAAGACAGAAAAGAAGTAAATACCGGATAACCGTTATCTGTCGTTTCTTTAAAATCTATACCTGCTACAATTTCAGCGTTTTCATCATTTCGAACCAGTTCAGAAATCACCTTACCCATTCTTCCATTGCAGCCCTTCATAATAATTCTTGTCATTTTATCCACCTGGTACCTTTCTAACATTGGGTCAGTCTAATTTAATTCCAAAGTCTTTCATCGCTTTTATTAATCTTTGTACATGCTCTGGTTCCATATCTGTTAATGGTTTTCTAAGCCCACCAACATTAAATCCCATAAGGTTGGCACCCATCTTAACGGGGATTGGATTCACTTCACAGAATAAAGCATCTACTAAAGGAATTGCTTTTAATTGAAGTTCTAAACTTCCCTTTAAATCTCCTTCAAAATATTTTGCTACGATATCACGAGTTTCTCTAGGAACAATATTTGACATGACAGAGATTACACCTAACCCTCCAAGTGAAAGTAAAGGAACTATCTGATCATCGTTGCCGGAATATAAGTCAATTTCACCTTGCGTTAAATGCATCAGGCTTGCAACTTGCGCAATATTTCCACTGGCTTCTTTCATTCCGACGATGTTATCCACATTCTTAACCAGTTCAGCCGCTGTAGCCGGCATAATATTACAACCGGTTCTACCTGGAACATTGTACATAATGATAGGAAGGTCCACTGATTTTGCTATTTCAGTAAAATGCACCACCAAGCCTTTTTGCGTAGCTTTATTATAATATGGAGTCACAACCAGTAGTCCGTTGGCCCCGTATTTTTCTGCCTCCTGCGATAGATAGATGGCAGTTTCCGTACAGTTAGATCCTGTGCCTGCAATCACCGGCACTCTCTTATTTACTTTCTGGGCAGTGTAACGAATACATTCCAAATGTTCTTCATGACTTAAGGTGGAAGCTTCTCCGGTGGTTCCACAGATTATTATACTGTCCGTTCCGTTTGCTATCTGATAATCAATTAATTCTCCAAGTTTCTCATAATTCACTTCGTTATTCTCTGTAAATGGTGTAATAATTGCAACACCGGCTCCTTTAAAAATAGCCATAAAAATACCTCCTGATATTCATAATTCTATCTACAAGTTTTTGCACCGAACTTCTTATATACATTATACATTTTTTAGCATCTCGTTACTAAGTTATACCTTAATGTGTTACTTTAATGCATAAGAATGAATGTGCCTTGGCACATTCCCTGGCCAAGCGCGGCCAGCAAAGCTGGCATATACTTTACGCGCGAGTGTGCATCCTGCCCGTAGGGCTTTTTTATTTCATAGGGAAGTTGGTCGAACTTTCCTGTGAAATAAAAAAAGCCGACCAAGAGTCGACACTAAAGAATTCTTCTTGCTACCTGTAGTTTCTTATGTCCAAAAAAGGACGAAATACCGGGCTCTATATTCTTTAGGCAGCACTCCATCATAATAATGATGACAGTCATATAGCTCTTAACCATATGCCCAACCAAGTTATCACAGACCTAACTTGATTTCGGCAACTTTTCCTTTCCATTACATTCTTCTATGTCTGTCATATCCTGTAATGTACTATTAAAAGATGCACCTCTACCATAAACATTATTTATTTGTACCACCATAATAACATTATAAAAAAACCTTGTCAATTATATTTTTCTTTTCGCCCATCCCTTGCAAAATAAAGACTTTTGTGTTACATTACTTTTATAGGTAAACTGATATATCAGTTTTTGATTACTGTTAAATTTAGATGTGTAAATTGAATTGGAGGTAGTATTCATGGAGAATATTATGAAGAGAATTGGCGATACCGGATTAGTTCCTGTTGTAGTCATTGATGATGTAAATACTGCGGTAGATACTGCAAATGCTTTGTTAAAAGGTGGCGTGGATTTAATGGAGATTACCATGCGTACCGCAGCTGGTATGGAATCTATCCGCTTAGTTTCTGAGGCTTGCCCTGATATGTTAGTTGGTGCAGGAACTGTCCTGACTATGGAACAATGTAAACAGGCAATTGCTAACGGAGCGAAATTCATTGTTTCTCCTGGATTTGATCCTGAAATTGTTGACTATTGTCTGGAACAGAATGTTCCTATCTGCCCTGGCTGTGTAACCCCTACCGAAATCACTGCTGCTATAAAAAAGGGATTAAAAGTGGTAAAATTCTTCCCTGCTAATGTATATGGCGGAATTAAAGCCATCAAAGCGTTAGCCGGACCATTCACAGAGTTACAGTTCATCCCAACCGGCGGCGTAAGCTTAACAAATCTGGCTGATTTTACAAGCAAACCTATCTATGCAATTGGCGGTGGATGGTTATGTTCACGGGAATCAATCAACAGCAGTAACTTTGAAGAAATTACTGACTCCTGTGCGAAATCCGTTGATGTTTTATTAGGACTAAAAGATACAGACGGTAATAGCTGTACTCTAGAAGAAGTAATGAAAAACGGCGGTACCGTATCTACCATCAGTAAAAATAGATTAGCCTCTCAACTAACCAGAAGAGATTTTGTTGCAACAGAAGCTGACGGTGTCCTTGTATTTAAGAAATCTGATGTAACTATTACCGTAAAATAATTACCTTGTCATAAAATTTCTTACTAAGGATAACTTATTACTCTATAAGTTGAGCGATATTTTGAATAGGCGCCCAAAACCATGTTTAAAATTACAGCCCTAAGTAAGATACCTATAAATAATCCACCAAAAGACAGGTGTCAGGCACCATTAAGAATTTCTTACGAAAAATTATTATTTCGTAAGAAATTCTTAATGGTGCCTGACACCTGTATGTAATCTCAATTACATTTTATATTTCTTCAAGATATTCAAGCTTACTAACGGAGACTTCGAAGGCAACACGTTTCTCGTAATCATTCTCTCCAACCTTCTTTTGATACTCTCTGCTTTGAATTCTTCCCCATACCTGGATGTGACCACCCACTGCAAAGTTCTCAGCAAATCTTGCATTTCTTCCCCAACAGATGCAAGGGATGTAATCAGACTTACCATAAGGCCTGTTAACTGCTAATAATATATCCGCAATCTCTCTGCCTAGCGGAGTCTTTCTATAAATAGGCTGCTTACAAACAAAACCGTCTAAGAAAATGTGATTCGGCTTAACTTCCTCTATATCATCATCTTCTTCAAACACTTTAATTTCCCGGGCAAAAACAGACAAAACCAAACGGTTCTTATTATCTTCATGTCTGTTGTAGGAACGAAATTGCCCCATTACCTCAATAAATTTCCCCTTAAGATCAGTTTTTACGTCAGTAAGCCGCTCGGATACCATAATTGGAATAATGTCGTATGAATTACTTAATCGGCTGACGGATACGTCAAGGATGTAGAATCCCTCTCCAAATACATCATGGCTGAAAACGAAATCGCCTACAACCTCTCCTGCAATACTTACTTGATTGTTATCAAATACTTTATCTGTCATATCGTATGACTCCCTTCTCTTAATCCTGTTCTGTACAATAATGATTGTTCTCCATATATTGTG
>JAQZAX010000170.1 GCA_029239455.1 Anaerocolumna sp. | reverse complement strand
TTATGTAGCAACCTCTCGCTTCCACGCTATCAATGTCACAGCACTAATCAGTATACTATAGATAAACAATATTTGCAAGAGGTTTTTTTATTTTTTTTATTTATTTTTTAGTCCTTATAAATATATATTTTTATTTATCTCTATAAAGAAATTGTTTACAATATTTTATTGAAATATTTCCATCTTTCAGTTAGACTACTTATATAAGACTTTTGTAAAATACATAGTCTTACATAATACAAATATATAATAGGAAGCATTAGTTTAAAAATACATCACCCTATAAATGAAAGGACGGTAGTTATATGCTAAATAAAGAAGTTGCAAAATTACTAAATGAACAAATTAATAAGGAATTATATTCCGCATATCTATACCTGGATATGGCTAATTATTATGCAGATCAGAGTTTAAATGGATTTGAGAACTGGTTCTTTGTGCAGATGCAGGAAGAAAGAGACCACGCACTGTTGTTCCGCCAATATTTATTAAATAACGGAGAATCTGTAAAACTCACTCAGATTGCTGAACCGGATAAGACTTATAATAACTTTAGAGAGCCTTTAGCATACGCACTAGAACATGAACAATTTGTAACTGCATCCATTAATAACATTTATGATGTAGCATATAAAAATAAGGATTTTCGCACCATGCAATTCCTTGACTGGTTTATCAAAGAGCAAGGAGAAGAAGAGAAAAATTCAGATGAGAATATCAAGAAGTATGACTTATTTGCAGGAGATCCAAAGGGATTATACATGCTGGATAACGAATTAAAGGCACGTGTGTATGCAGCACCATCTTTAGTATTATAGTTTTTATATGAATTTTTTCGCAGTATTGTGGCAGTATTATAAACAATTTTATTATATGTGATGGGTGTAAATATGACAGAAGAAATAAATAATTTGAACACGGACCTAAAAGAATTATTCGTCAATTCAGGTTTTGATAAAATGAATGAAATTCTAAGTGAAATACCAGAGGCTGTTGTTCTTGAAATTACATTATATAATTATGAAATAATCAAAAAGTATTATGAAAACGCAAAATTTGATATTCTATTTCAGTTCATAAAGTTTGTGGCATATTCCAGCTATCTATGTGACTATTCCGCAAAATGCCAATTAATTGCTAACACTGATTATGAATCCATGAATCAAATGTTTGCAAATATTTACCTAAGTATTAAAGGTATGCAAAAATAATAATTATTATAGTAATAATAGGAGTAGGTGCATTCTCATTCTTGCACCTACTCCTATCACTTTGTGTAGCCAACAAATCTATCTACAGTACGATTATCCCATAATAAAAATTGACTTTTGACTTTTAAATCCTATTTACTCCAACGACCAGAAGCACCGCAAGGCAGTACCAATCCATTGGAAGTGACTGGCAGTCCAATTTCATCCGCCTCCACCTTGCCACCGAATTTCGATGTAAGCTCGATTCCAAGCAGATAAGCAAGCACTGCCGGTTGTAAACCGGTTGTATACGAATTAATCAGGAAAAATAACGGCGATTCTTTTAAAACCTGTGTCGAAAGCTTAACAAACGGATGAATGCTCTCTTCTATCTTCCATATCTCACCCTTAGGGCCTCTTCCGTAAGAAGGGGGATCCATAATAACAGCATCATACCTACTTCCGCGACGAATTTCTCTCTCAACAAACTTTACACAGTCATCAACGATATATCGTATTGGTGCATCGTCAAGACCTGATAAGGTTGCATTTTCTTTTGCCCAGGTAACCATTCCTTTCGAAGCATCCACATGGGTTACGAAAGCCCCAGCCTTAGCTGCAGCTATGGTCGCACCGCCCGTGTAGGCAAATAAATTCAAGACCTTAATTTCTCTGTCTGGTTCCTGCTTTTTCATCTCACGAATCTTATTGCCAAACCATTCCCAGTTAGCCGCCTGCTCCGGAAATAGTCCCGTATGTTTAAAATTAAAAGGCTGTAAATTAAACGTCAGATCCTTGTAGTTAATCTTCCATTGTTTGGGCAGATCAAAGAACTCCCACTCACCGCCACCTTTACTGCTTCTATGATAATGTCCGTTTCGTTTCTTCCAGCCCTTTTCCACCTTAGGCGTATCCCATAACACCTGGGGATCCGGACGAACCAAAATATAATCGCCCCATCTCTCTAACTTTTCACCTTGGGAAGCATCTATTACTTCATAATCCTTCCAGCCATCTGCAATCCACATATATAATCTCACTTTCTTATTTTATCTATCAAATGTACTATTTCATTTAATTATAACTGCCTAATTATTAGTTCCCACTTGTCAATTTATTATAACACATGGCAAAATGTAGTCAACAATAGAATAAACTCTAGTATAATGCATATCGTTATAAAGTGTATCAACAACCAGGTCAGCAAAGTAGTACTATCAGATCCGCTAATGAAAAAGCAATGTTTCTAATGGTTTCATTAACTTTTTAACCATATTTTAACTTGACGTTGAGGTAAAGAAATACTACACTTAGAGAGTAAGAGTAACACAAACATGTTACTATTCACCTTACGGCTTCATAGCAACAATTGATGCACACAAAGTGCAAATGAGCACTTTGGCGCATGAAGTTCTCGGGTTTTGTTACACAAAACACCTCACGGTAATAAAGGCTGAATAGTAACACAAACATCACATATAACTATATAACGGAGGGATTGTAATGGGTATATTAACAAGATTCAAAGATATCATGTCAAGTAACATTAACGCACTATTGGATAAAGCAGAAGATCCTGAAAAAATGATTGATCAGACCTTAAGAAACCTAAACAGTGATTTAGGCAAAGTAAAATCTGAAACTGCAAGTATTATGGCGGAAGAACAGCGCGCTAGAAGAGAGCTGGAAGAATGCCAGGATGAAATTACTAAAATGCAGGGTTACGCTGTAAAAGCTTTAGAAGCAGGTAATGATGCCGATGCAAGAAAATTCCTGGAGAATAAAGCTGCTTTATCTTCTAAGTTAACCGGATTACAAGAGGCATATGATTTATCCCATGCCAATGCTATTCATATGAAAGAAATGCATGACAAATTAGTTTCTGACATTAATGAACTGGAATCCCGCAAGGATATGATTAAAGGCAAGTTGGCTGTCGCTAAAACACAAGAGAGAATTAATAAGATGACTTCCTCATTTACCAGCGCAGGCGATTCCATCGCAAGCTTTAATAAATACGAAGAAATGGCTGATAAAGCACTTGATAAAGCAAATGCAATGGCAGAACTTAATAAATCCGCTGATAATTCCATTGCTGATTTAACCAAAAAATATTCTTCTCAATCTGATTCCAGTATAGATGATGAATTAGAAGCATTAAAAGCCAGCTTAAATAAGTAAATAGGACAGAAATCTGTTGCAAAATAGAATGTACTAACGGTATTTTGCAACAGTTTTTTTGAAGATTCCCAGTCACGAGGTAGAAATAATATGGTTGTTCAATATAAATGTCCAAATTGCGGTGCAGATATGGCTTTCGACAGTTCCTCCGGAATGCTGCACTGTGATAGTTGCGGAAGAAATGAAAACATAGAGGATATGACAAAACAAAGCAGGTCGGAGGACACTGCTTCTAGTCATGCTTATAGGGAAAGTTATGAAAACACAAAACAGGCCGACGATGCAAAGGTATTTGGTGAGGATGAAGCGGTAGAATATCAGTGTAAAAACTGCGGAGCTGTTCTTATTACAGATAAGGATACTACTGCAACTACCTGTAGTTTTTGTGGTGCTGGCG
>JAQZAX010000038.1 GCA_029239455.1 Anaerocolumna sp. | reverse complement strand
TGCTGCCGGTTACCATGAAAGTCCAATTCCTTATGCACATGTAACGACTACTACAACTCATAAAACTTTAAGAGGACCAAGAGGTGGTATGATTCTCTCCAGTGCAGAGTTTGCTGAAGAGTATAAGCTAAACAAATCCATTTTCCCAGGCATACAGGGTGGACCATTAATGCATGTTATTGCTGCCAAAGCGGTATGTTTTAAAGAAGCATTAGATCCAAACTTTAAAGAATACGCAGGCAGAGTTGTTGATAATGCACAGGCACTTAGTAAAGGCTTAATGGATAGAGGATTTAATATTGTATCTGGAGGAACTGACAATCATTTAATGTTAGTTGACCTGCAAAATAAAGGCGTAACAGGAAAAGATGCTGAAAAATTATTAGACGCTGCTAATATTACCTGCAATAAGAATACAGTGCCAAATGACCCTGCATCTCCTTTTGTTACCAGTGGTATTCGTTTGGGAACGCCTGCAGTTACTACCAGAGGAATGAAAGTAGAAGATATGGATGTGATAGCGGAAGCAATCTCCATGCTAATTGAAGATGTAGATGCAAACAAAACAAAGGCTATGGAGCTGGTAAAGACTTTGACAAGTGAATATCCTTTATATTAAATATATTTTATTATTTATGTGGGTAATTACTTAGGGTTAAACTAGTTTCACCATAATGAGTGAATGTAATATACCAATTTTCACGTTATCGTAGATTGTTATAATATATGGATGACGAAGTATAGATGTAAAAAATATAAGTTGCTATAAATAGTATTGATAAGCACTTTTTAGAAGTGCTGAACTACTCAATACATTTATAGCAGCTTTTTTAATTCTTCTATTGAAAATAGTTAAAATATAGTTTACAATTATATACGAAACTATTTTGTATATACGTAAATATCAGGAGGAGTTAGTTATGGATAGTACACTATTTGCTGACAAGGGGATAGTAAGTTTAGGTAATCTATACCGGATGTCTAAAGTAATGAAGAAAGCATTAAATGGTGAAGACATTACGTTAGGCTTTTTTGGAGGATCTATTACCCAGGGAGCACAGACAACGGCTCATGAAAACTGTTATGCTTATTTAGTTTATCAGTGGTGGGTTAATAAATTCCCTAAGAGCAAAGTTACATATGTTAATTGTGGTGTGGGAGGAACTACATCTCAATTTGGAGTGGCAAGGGTAGATAATGATTTGCTTCAACATAATCCAGACTTTGTCATAACGGAATTTAGTGTCAATGATAAAGATGAAGATTTATTCTTAGAAACCTATGAAGGTCTAATTCGTAAAGTATTGTTGCATACGTCAGAACCAGCGGTATTAATTCTAAATAATGTAAGGTATCATACGGGAATCAATGCCCAGAGAATACATAACCAGGTTGGGGCAGCTTATGAATTGCCTATGGTAAGTATGAAAGACAGCCTGTATCCTGAAGTAGAATCAGGTCGAATTCCAGTGGCTGATATTACAGAAGATTTTCTTCATCCCAATGACTTAGGTCATAAACTGGTTTCAGAAACCGTAAATAATGCATTAGAGAAAATATATGAAAAAGTAATTGCTGGTGATATTGATGCTACTTATCTTTTTCCAAATCAAACCATAACACAAAACAGATTTATAAATTCCATACGATATAACAACAAAAACTGCAAACCCATTGTGAATGGTTTTACTGAAGATTTAACAGAACAGGCTGCAGTACATGATAAATTTAAAAATGGCTGGATTGCTAAAAAGGTTGGAACTTCCATTCAGTTTACCATTAACTGCAGAAGTATCGCAGTACAATATTGTAAATCACCCAGAGAGAATGCGCCTCTTGCAAAAGTTATAATCGATGGAGATACACAGCATCCATATATGATAGATGCAGGTAATTCTACTACAAAAGGTGATAACCTTTATTTACAGACCTTAATAGTTGAAGATGAGAGTAAAGTTCATGATATCATTATCTCTGTGGATAAAATAGAGGAAGCAATGGAAGACAAATTTTACTTAGCGTCTATTATTGTTGCTTAATTGTAATAGATTTTAAGAATTAAATCTATAATTCTATTATTTTTGATTAGAGTATTAAATGCAGACGATATCATTCATAAATTTATATTTAATTTACGAATCAAATCAGAATAATAATAACTCCAAGAGCATAAAGCATATTACCTAATAAAGTGTCAGATATAGTACAACACAGCCCTTCAAAATAATATGCCAACTCTTGGAGTCTATCATAATCTTATAACGCTTAGTTACTTAGGTATTTTATTCTGTAACTTTTCCTGACTTGTTGATGATGGTTCGAATACATTTGGAAGCAAATACGATTCCAACAATTAAAACGCTTGCCACACACATGTATTTGATGATAGTCGCCACATCAACTTTTACATCAACATTGATGCCGGATTTACTTTCTTCTGGATAATTCTTGTTTGTCATTCTTACACCCACCTCATATCCCAGGTTTACCTGCGATACTGCCATAAATAAATAGGTTGAAAGAATCTATTTATTTATGGCGATCCTTTCTTTCATTGTATTTTCTTTCAATCTTATTACATCCTTACGAACAATTTAATGTAAGTTAAAAGCCTAATTCTTCACCTACAAGAATCACTTTAATTCGTCCTGGTATTCTTGACTTTCTGGTAATTACAATTTCACAGCAGATACAGTCTTTCGACAGACAGTTGGCACACCGTCCTAACTGGGCACATGGATTTTGAAAACCAAGTCGTATCACATTAGGAGGAGCTGCCATATTTCGAACACGCTCAATACCAGTTTCAACATCTGTCACTATTTTATTCATTCCTGCTATAATTATTACATTGGAAGGTCCTGTTATAAGACAGGCAACACGGTTTCCGCTTCCATCAATATTGACCAGTTGGCCATCTAGGGTAATTGCGTTGGAACTCATAAAAAAATAATCCACAGTTACTATTTTTCTATACAGCCTGGCTTTATCTTCAGGTGTAACTGCTTCATCTCTGTCATAAAGAATATAATCAGAAGCTTTTAACTCGTCAATTAAACCAATTTCTTTTAATGTCTCAGAACCGCCCCAGGATATGGAACAACCGGGAGTTAGAAAACGTTTTGCCATACTTAGTGCTTCCTTGGCATTATCACAATAATAACCTTCAATGCCTCGTAAATTAAATTTCTCAATTAAACTGTCAGCTAAATTCTCATAATTTTGCTTTTTAGGTAACATGAAACACCTCCTGATTTATAAATAATTATGCATTATATTTTTTGATAAAACAAACACCAACGGCTCCGGGGCCTGTATAAGTACCAATGGTAACTCCTATTTGGAATACCGGATACGTAATTTCCCTGCAAATTAACTGCTCTAACTGTTCTTTTACCCATAAAGTATCATCAAGTGAAGTGGCATTTGCCATGCAAAAATCATAATCGCTGTATTTTTCACCTGTTTCAGTAAAATATTCTTCTACCATGGATAATATTTTCTGCAATGATTTTTTTCTTCCGCGGACATTAGAGTAAGGTATTAGTTCTGCGTCTCTTAATTGAATCATCGGTTTAAGATTTAACATGGTACCTGCCAGGGAAGTAACTTTGCCAACCCGACCGCCTTTTGTAAGGTACTCTAACGTATCAACGGTAAACATGATTCTTGCTGTGGATTTTAGTGCACTGATACGATTCACGGTTTCTTCCAAGGTAAACCCGGCGTTTTTCATATAGGCTGCCTGAAGAAGAACCAAACCCTGCCCAGCCGTCGCCTGGATGGAATCAATAATATGTATTTTAGACTCTGGATATTTTTCTTCCAGAATTAATTTCGCATTCATGGCAGATTGGTAGGAACCACTGAATTTTAAGGTTAAGCAAGTACATAAGATATGAAAACCTTCGTGAATGGCTGGTTCAAACATAGTAATATAATCTTGTACAGATGGCAGGGATGTCTTTGGAAATACATTTTGATTCGTTAAAATATCATAAAATTTATCATTACTTATCTCTATATTTTCCTTATAATAATCTTCCTGATTAAATGTTACATAAAATGGTATCAATGTAATGTTGTACTTATTTATTAGCTCCAATGGAACATCACAGGATGAATCGCTAAATATTTGAAATTGATTCATGGTTATCTCCTTGTAAAAATAATTTTATTAGGTTTGTGCTTAACTTCCTCTCTGTAATTGTATAAGGTATATTACAAATAGGTATGCAAATAGGTATATCACAAATATCATAAACTTTGAAGTTTCGCAATTACCATAATTTTATTCATATTATATCGAATCGCAAAATAAAAGTATAGTAGGAATAAGGAAATAATTCGCAATTACTATTTATTTTATGAAAATTTAATAATATATGATTCTAATTTTTTACAGGGTAACACTCTTTTAAAAATATGCCAGGTATGTTATTATAGTAAAGTATATGTATTACATAAGAATGACAGTATGGATCGTAAGATCCTAATTATCATAGAAAGTTGGATCAGTTTTATGTCTAAAAGTTTATTTATTTCTGAAAAGCCTAGTGTAGCGCAAGAATTTGCAAAGGCTCTCAAACATTCCTTTAAAAAACAAGATGGCTATATGGAATCGGAAGAATCCATCGTAACCTGGTGTGTAGGACATCTGGTTACTATGAGCTATCCGGAAGCTTATGATCCAGCATTAAAGCGTTGGACAGTTGAAACGCTCCCCTTTCTGCCAAAGGAATTTCGATATGAAGTGATTCCCAATGTTAGCAAACAATTTAGTACCGTTAAGAATTTATTAAACAGAAAAGATGTTGAACGTATCTATGTATGTACTGACTCCGGGCGCGAAGGAGAATATATTTACCGTCTGGTGGACCAGATGGCGAAAGTTCCCGCGGATAAGGAAAAAAGGCGTGTATGGATTGATTCACAAACGGAAGAGGAGATTCTTAGAGGGATTAAGGAAGCAAAACCACTATCTTCCTATAATAACCTATCGGATGCTGCTTATCTGCGAGCAAAAGAAGATTACCTTATGGGAATCAATTTCTCTCGAATCTTAACGCTAAAGTACGGACAAAGTATAACAAATTACTTAAGTAAGGAAAAAAGAGCTGCAATAGCCGTCGGCAGAGTTATGACCTGTGTCCTTGGTATGGTAGTTCGAAGAGAAAGGGAAATCAGGGCATTTGTTAAAACGCCTTTTTATCGTGTCATTGCATCCTTAGATGCATCTGGAAAACATTTTGATGGAGAATTTCGGGCAATCGAAGGTTCTAAATATTATAATTCACCCCTATTATATAAAGAAAATGGATTTAGAGAGCGTTTGGACGCAGAAAAGCTCATGGAAGAGCTAATGGGGAGAAAACCAAATCTGATAGAAAAGCAGGAGAATGGCAAGAATAGTTATTCTGACTCAATTAAAGAAGATGAAAACCTGAATGCTGAAATAATTCAATTGGATAAAAAGAAGGAAACCAAGAATCCGCCTTTACTATTTAATCTGGCTGAGTTACAGAATGAATGTTCAAAGCTCTTTAAAATAAGCCCGGATGAAACCCTTAAAATTACCCAAGAACTTTATGAGAAAAAACTGGTAACCTATCCAAGAACAGATGCAAGAGTACTATCAACAGCAGTCAGTAAAGAAATTCATAAAAATATTGGAGGATTAAGAGGATATCTCCCTGGTAAAGAATTTGCGGCAGAGATTATGGAAAAAGGAAGCTATAAGAATATTAGTAAAACAAGATATGTCAACGATAAACAAATTACAGATCATTACGCAATTATACCAACCGGACAGGGACTAAACGCGTTAAACTCACTCACTCATACCGGTACTAAAGTTTATGAAATTATAGTAAGAAGGTTCTTAAGTATATTTTATCCGGGTGCGGTTTACCAAAAGATTAGTTTGACCACTAAAATTAAAGTGGAATATTTCTTCTCTACTTTTAAAGTTTTGTTAGATGAGGGATATCTTAAGGTAGTGAATAATTCATTTGACAGCAAAAAGGCAAGTGCCGGTATCAATACCTCATCCTCCATACAAAGGAATGCAGATGCACAGGGCAATAATTCGACAGAAGAGGAAGAAGAAAGTTTTGACAAAGACTTTATCCAGATTCTTAATAATTATAAAAAAGGGATGTTGTTGCCAGTAACCGGAATGACAATCAAGGAGGGAGAAACGGCACCCCCAAAACGATATAGTTCTGGTTCCTTAATACTGGCTATGGAGAATGCCGGACAATTAATTGAAGATGAAGAGCTTCGCGCCCAGATAAAAGGCAGCGGCATTGGAACAAGTGCAACCAGAGCAGAAATCTTAAATAAATTAATTAAAATTGACTACTTAAATCTTAATAAAAAGACCCAAATTGTTACACCGGCACAGTTAGGAGAGATGATCTATGAAATTGTAAATGCTTCTATCAAATCTCTATTAAATGCTGAGCTAACTGCCAGCTGGGAAAAAGGATTAACCTACGTCTCAGATGGAAGTATTACCGAAGAAGAATATATGGAGAAGCTGGAAGGCTTTGTAAGCCGAATGACCAATGGAGTCAAAGGCCTAAATAACCAGGGTTTTCTTTTCAGTAGTTTTCAAGAAATAGCTACAAATTATAAATAGGGTACAACTGATATTAAATGAAAAATGGAAGGAGAATTAGAATGTATCAAGATATGAATATACATAATCTGTATGATTTATCCCAGACAATTGCATCAGAAATATTTTCTGATGTGACTTATCCATGGGAAGTATTATCTAAGATTGGAAAATTTATTGTTGAATTAGGTAAAGAATTACCGGAAGAAGACTACAACAAAATAGGTGAAGATGTGTGGATTGCGAAAACAGCAAAAATAGCCCCAACGGCTTATATCAATGGTCCTGCAATTATTGGCAAGGAAGCAGAGATTCGTCATTGCGCATTTATACGGGGTAATGCAATTGTAGGAGAAGGAGCTGTTGTTGGCAATTCAACGGAATTAAAGAATGTAATTCTGTTTAACAAGGTTCAGGTACCTCACTATAATTATGTAGGAGATTCTATTTTGGGATATAAAGCACATATGGGTGCCGGTTCCATTACCTCTAATGTGAAATCCGATAAAACACTTATTAGTGTGAATTATAATGGGGAGAGAATCAAAACCGGATTAAAGAAAATGGGAGCGATGCTTGGTGATAACGTAGAAGTGGGATGTAACAGTGTGTTAAACCCAGGTACCGTAGCGGGAAAAAACTCACATATCTATCCACTCTCTATGGTTAGGGGATTTGTTCCTGCAAATAGCATATATAAAAAACAAGGCGAGATAGCTACGCTAGAGAGTTAGACAGATATAATTAAAAATTAATATATTGTTCGATTGTAACTATTTGGATGTTGTGTTAATATGAATCAAGGAGTAATCGTGTACAGGGTGTGTTAGCCTCCCCGAAGGGAGGTGGTGCTGATGAATTATATTACATATAGTGATTTCTTTACTTTTGTACTTATAATCATCGCGTTGCTGACCTATTTAGATAATAGGAATAGTAAGCAAAAAAAATAACTGCCCTAGTAACTTGACCAGTCCTAAGGGCAGTTGCAAACTGTAATTTAGGAGGTTAACCACTTTGTGGTAGATTGCTCCTTTTTCTATCATTAATATAACATTATAATTTACATATGTAAATAGTTTTATATTATATTCTTTAACTTTTACAAATTCACAAATTTAAAGCTTTAAAACGAAGAGTAAAACCGTAAATATTACGTATTTACAAAAATATAGTATACAAGTAGAAATATTTGTTATATAATAAGTTTAATAACCGTTGGAAAGGATGATATCATGGCAATCAGTAGAGCAGCTATGCGCACCATCAATATATTAGAGTTAATAGCGAGTAAAGCAAAAGGAATTACATTATCGGAGATAGCAGTAGAGCTTGATATGCCTGTTACCAGTGTAAATGATATTGTAAAGGCACTGATAGAAACAGACATGATTGAAATAATTGATGAGAGAAGTAAGCTTTATGGAATTGGGGTAAAAGCATATTATATTGGTAATTCATTTATTAGTAATACCAGTTTAGTTGATAAAGCCAAACCTATTATTGAAGAGTTGGCAACCCATGTGAACAAAACAGTTTTTCTTGGAAAAGAAGTGAAAGATAAGATTACGTACATTTACAAATATGAACCAAAAGACACTTTAATTGCTACATGTTCTATTGGAAGCCGTACATTTTTACATACAACGTCCCTGGGAAAATGTATATTGGCCAATGATGAAGAGTTACTGCAACACACAATCGATAAAGAGTTGATAAAGAAAACATCCCACAGTATTACAGAACCTGATGCGCTGATTGAGGAGCTGCAGAAAGTAAGATTAAAAGGTTATGCGGTGGATAATAGAGAGCAGGATGAACATCTATTTTGTATCGGTGCTCCTATCTATGACCATAACAATAAAGTGATAGCAGCCATTAGTATCAGTGGGTTATACTCTGAGAATATGAATGTTGAATATGAGGCAAACTTAGTTCGAGAGAAGGCATTACTAATTTCAAAGAAAATGGGCTACACAGGGAGCGAATTTAAGCGAGCAATCGTATAAATCTTATCAACTGACCTATGCTAAAGGTAATTGGTTCATGTTAATAAATGTATCGCAAATACGAAAGATATTCGTAAATATGCTCTGAAGTGCTGAAAAATCAAGCATTCAGGGCATTTTTTGTATTATATGTATAAAATGAAAATATGACCTAAAAAATTATTTGTTTAATTTTACAACTAAGTACTAGACAAATTGTAAAGAGTATGTTAAACTATATACATAACGAAAGCATTACGTAAATACGTAATAACGTGAGGTGAAACATTGCGAGACTACATATTTATAGATCAAGATATAGAACAATTAAGAAAAGATATATATGGTAATAAAAAGAGATTTTATCGACGGTTGGATGATCAGTGCAGATTATACTATGTAAAACAGCTTCCCAAAGAACATCCAAGTGAAAGTACTACCTATTTTGGTCTTGCAATTGCTAATCTTTCTCTTGCATTTCTGCTAACACGACAGAAACATTACTATGAAGAAGCAATGCGTTGGATTCGATGTGTTATTAGTTATGACCATTGGGGAAATGCTCATTTAGTCGATGTTGATTTATCTGCCGCCTGGATTTTATTTGGATTAAGTCTTTCCTATGATTGGCTAAAAGATCAGTGGGATGAGGAAGAACGACAACGAGTAGAACAAAAAATTATTCTTCAGGCAAGAAGAATGTATCAGTTTAAGATAGAGACCAATGGGCATGGATGGTCAACAAATTACTGGCAGAATCATAACTGGATAAATCTTACGGGTTTAGCAGCTGCTGGTTATTCCTTAAGTTATCTTGGCGAGGAACCCAAAACATGGACGGAATGTGCCAAGGACAACTTTTCAACGGTATTTGATTTACTTGCAGATGACGGAAGTGATTATGAAGGGGTTGTATATTGGCGTTACGGAGCAATGTGGCTTTTTGTATATGCACATTTGTTAAAGGAAAGAGAAGGAATTGATTTTTTCAAAATATCATCTTTTCTAGAAAATACATTTTACTATCGTTTATATCAAGCTGCTCCTAATCTAGAGGAACAAATTAATTTTGGTGACTGTCATGACCGCAGAAGTGGACACTCAACAGCAATCTATTATAAGACAGCTGCAGAATATAATAATGGATATGCTCAGTGCTTAGGAGATATGGTAGTTGATAAATTTTTGTACCGCGAGGCCATGGAGTCCCGGGTTAAGCCCGGAATATTGCCGGAGTGCTTTTTCGAATTACTTTTCTATCATCCGCAGGTAAAACCCGAAGATTTTAGTAACTTACCATTAGTAAAGTATTTTGATGACTTAGGGCTTGTAATTATTCGAAGCTCTTGGGAAATGGATGCCTTACATTTTTCGTTTAAATGTGGTGCACCAGGTGGTAAAAAGCAATGGGAAAAATTATGGGAATTGAAAAACACGAAGAATTATGATTGCTTTGGTTTATCACATCAGCATCCGGATAATAACTCCTTTATCCTTCATGCAAATGGAGTTTTTATGGCCATCGATGATGGTTATAACCGAACAGTGAAAACTTCCGATCATAATATGATATTAGTGGACGGACAAGGCTTTGAAGATGAAAATCAAAATAATGTCTTTAAGAATTATCTTCCACATATGACTGGAAAAATAGAAACATTTACAGAAAGCGACGATTATATTTATATCGTTGGTGAAACTGCAGGTACATATAAAAAAGAATTATTGATGAAACATTGTAAACGGCATATCCTGTATAGCAATCAAGGATACATTATAGTGCTGGATCAACTAGAGAGTGAATCTGAACATGTATATTCCTGGATTATGCATGCAGATACACATCCGGAAGAAGTGAAAGAGGATTATAATAATTTCTCTTATAAACTAGAATACAGGAATGGTCCAGGATGTATGGATGTGTATCAATTGCCTGGTAAGTCTGCCAGCTTAAATCTGTCAGAAAACGTTGTAAGAGCAGTCATGACGACACAAGAACCTGATAAGTACCGAGAGACCGTAATGAAAACAATTAATTTGTCAACAACAGATAAAAGTAAATCTGCTGAATTCATCCATGTTTTAGTTCCCTTTCCTACAGATAAGAAGCCAATTGATAAAATTTCTGCAATTAAGGAACAAGGTTTGATTGGCATCCGGATAGAGACTGAGAAGAAAGAAACCTTATTTATAACTTCTAATGATAAAGTAGTTAGTTATAATAACCAAATTGTAAATGCTCAGATAGCAGTACTAGAATATGAGCAGGGTGAATTTAAAAAGGTGGTGAAATTAAGAGAATGAAACTAGAGCTATATAGGAAGCTGGACTTATTATTTCTATCTGTTTTGGCCCTAGGTGCAGAGGGACTTGGAATCTTGCTGCATAATAGATTTCCAGGAGCAGGTTACTATTTAAGTTTCTCATCACTAATAGCAATCATTGCACTGTTAAGGTGGGGATCTTATGGCATAATTGTGAACTGTTTACTAGCACTGCTGTCTGCTTCCTTAGGTGGGGCAATATCGATTCCAGTAATCTTATTTTACTTGGTTTCAAACAGTGCAGTCATCATAGTACCGATAATCTTTAAGAAAACCGATACTTTAGAAATTGTCTCCAAAAGCTATTATTTACTTGGGTATGTTGTAGCATTTTATGGAACAATCATAGTTACACGTGGTTTGCTTGGAAGTTTGTTACATATAACTTTTCTTGATACGGTAATGTTAACACTTACACAGACGTTGTTTAGCATGATAATGAGTTATTTTGTGTTATTATTACTAAAAGGCAGAGAGGGGCTTCTCGTAAACATGATGACATATTTCATTAATGAGCAAAAGGAGATAAAAGAATGAAATTATCAACAAAGAAACAAGATTATAAAGTGATCCGATACGCAAAAATAATCCTTTCGGACTGGCGTTTATACGCATTGGTTCTTCCAATAATTCTTTGGTACATTGTTTATGCATATAAGCCAATGGGCGGATTATTAATTGCCTTTAAGAATTTTCAGCCAAACCTTGGCGTCATGGACAGTGACTTCGTTGGACTTTCTAACTTTATAACACTGATGCAGGGAGCTTATGCAGAGCAGTTTTGGTCAGCATTTCGAAATACATTCTTGATTAGTTTATATGGTTTAATTTTCGGATTTCCAATACCTATAATTGCAGCGCTTTTATTTAGTGAAATAGGCAATGCAACCTTTCGAAGAGTCATGCAAACGATTACATATTTACCCCACTTCCTGTCAGAAGTAACAATTACCGGTTTAGTTCTAACCCTAGTATATAACGGTGAAGTAAATACCGGTGTAATCGCTCACTTTCTAATGAGTATTGGAGCAATTCCTGAGGGAACACAAATTATTCAGCAGGCAGCATTCTTTAGACCTCTCTATCAGATAACGGGTATATGGAAGGAGACTGGTTATAGTTCCATAGTATATTTTGCAGCTATTATGAGTATTTCTCCAACGTTATACGAGGCACTAAAAGTAGATGGAGGAAATAAATTTCAGGAAATCCGTTTTGTAACTTTTCCAGGAATGGCACCAACATTAGTAATTATGATTATTTTAAGAATTGGTAATATCTTGTCTGTCGGATATGAAAGAATTATCTTGTTATATAACGGTAATACGTATTCAACCGCAGATGTTATCAGCAGTTTCGTGTATAGAATAGGCCTAGAACAAGGGAATCAATCCTTAGGCTCTGCAGCTGATATGTTTAACGCTTTAATAGGTTTTGCATTGGTTATGGGTGCAAATTATATCAGTAGGCAAGTTTCTGAGACATCATTATGGTAGGGGGTGAGGATTGTGGAACGTTTAAATAAAAGTGAAATCATATTTAAATTTATTTCTTATATATTAATCGGTGCTTTTGGAATTATGGCACTATATCCGGTTGTTTATGCAGTTTCTGCATCAATTAGTGGGAAGATGGCATATGAATCAGGAAGAGTTATTCTGCTTCCTATTGACGTAAACTTTTCTGTTTATAAACTTCTTTATGAGGACAAAGGTTTTTGGATTTCCTACATTAATACTTTATTCTATGCAGTATATGGTACTTTATGGAGTATGATTATTTCCATTACAGGTGCTTATGCATTAGCTAAGAAAAGACTTTTGTTTCGACGTCAATTAAACTTTTTTATAGTATTTACAATGTGGTTTACTGCCGGAATGATACCAACTTATTTAAACTATATGGATATGGGAATTAAAAATAAGTGGGGTATTGTAGTAGCATTTGGTGTTCAGGCTTATAACATTATCCTCTTAAGAAACACTTTTGAAGGTATTCCAAAAGAAATTGAGGAAGCAGCCAAAGTGGATGGTGTCAATGAATTTCAGTTGTTACACCGAATTTACATTCCTATGTCTAAGGCCGGAATTGCTACCGTTGCATTGTTTTATGCGACCAGCAGATGGAATGGATACTTCTGGGTAAGAATCCTGGTGAAAGATCCTATGGAATTACCGGTTCAGGTATATATGAGAATTTTAGTAGAGAACTATCAGAAAATGTATGAGGATATGCCTGCAAATCTTCCTTATGCGGCAGATTCCTATATCTACGCAATACTTGTTTGTTCCATCATACCGGTATTGCTGATATATCCTCACATTCAGAAGTATTTTGCAAAAGGCGTCAATATTGGCGGTGTTAAAGAGTGATTGATAGCGTATAGCGCTTCAATATAAATAATGAGGAGGAAAATCAATGAAAAGATTTATAGTTTTACTTATGGGTATTGTATTAACGCTAAGTTTAGCGGCTTGTGGCGGCTCTAAATTACCGACACAAACAACAGAAACACAGGCAACCGATGGAGCTAATCAGGAAACTACTTCAACAGGTGGGGGAGAATTAGCAGAGTCACTTACCATTAATATTTCAAATGGTAACAATCAGAGAACTATCACTTATAACCAGGCTACACCTTTAACTTATCCAGATGGAACCGTATATAACCAAGGTGATTTAAAACCAGTTTGGAAATACATTCAGGATAAACTTGGTATTGAATTAAAAGACGTTGCAATTCAGGATCAGACCAGTAAAGAAATGATGGACTTAAATGCTGCAACAAACTTTGAAGATGCTGTAGTTTATGGTGGTAGCATCGGTGAAGATGTAATGAGCTATGGAGCACAAGGTTACTTTGTAGATTTATCCAAGAGACTTGATGCTATGCCTAATGTAAAAGCATATATGGAAGCAAATCCAGATGCAGCAGCAGCGGCTACTGCTTATGACGGCGGTATGTACCACCTACCATATGTTCATCCAATCGGATATTACTCAAGAATGTTCATTGGAAGAGATCAATGGGTAATGGGATTATTAGATTCAGCAGATGCATTAGTAGATGAAACAGAAACTTTACAGGTTGCATATGAAGGCTACTGGGATCGTAACGCAACAAATGTTGTAGATCTTCAGAACGCAGCGGCTTCCGGCGGTAAATTAACTCGTGAAGTTGCATTACAGGTATTACTTGATTACATCAAAGCAACTTACCCAGATTTAGCGAAACCTTCCGATCTTTATCTTGGTGTTGGTGCAAAGTACGATATTGATGAATTAGTAGCTTTATGGCGTGTAGTTAAATTATCCCCTAATACATTATCTAAATTAACAACAGGTAATGTTGTAGATGGTGCCGTTATATCTCCTTTCTTTGTAAGAGCTGCAGGTAACAGAGAAGACATTATCAGATTAGCTAACTACTTTGGTGGACAGAGAGCATTTGGTACAGATTCATATGGCTCCAAATGGTATCTTGATGCTAACGGTGAATTAGAATATTCCTATGATGATGAAGGAATGTTAGAAGCTTATGATTATATGAAACAACTTTATTCTGAAGGTTTAATTCATAGTGAATTTTCAGATAAAACAAACAAAGATGACTTTAGAACATCAATGTTTGGTATGGACCAGAATGAAGGCCAGAAGCAGTTTGGTTTCATGATTTATGAATGGGTTGCTTCCACTACAGCTGCTAATCCTACTGTAGTAGCTATGTTACCTCCAGTGACCACTCTTGGCGGATCTAGTGAATTCGTTCACTTTGTAGAAAATACTCGTGTTATTAAAGCAGAAGGATGGGCAATTTCTGCTGCTTCCACAGAAGAAGAAATCAATGCTGCACTTAAATTATTTGATTATATGTATACCGAAGAAGGTAATGTTGTTCAAAACTTCGGTATTCCTGGAAACCTTGAAGAAAGTGAAACTTTTGAAGGTCCAGACGGAACACAATTTCCTAAATTCAATCAATGGTTTATGGATTCCGCTTTAGAACTTAAGAACAACGATATCTCTGCATTCTTAAGAGACTTTATCGGAGCTATTTTACCTATCGGATATCAGGCAAGTATCGGTTATGAATATCAGAATACGGTTAACCGTGGATGGGAATCCTGGGATATTTATTTAGGAGCAGGCGTTATCACTCCTAACTATGAAGCAGAAGATCCATTATTAAAATTAATTCCACCAATCTTCTCTTTAACAGAGCAGGATAAAGCAAAACTTGCTACAACAAGTATTGATGAAACTACAGTTGACCAGATATTCTTATACATTACAGGAGCTGATACAGCATTAAAATCCAAAGAGGATATCTTAAAGTTATTTACTGATTCCGGAGTAGCTACTTACGAACAGGTTTACCAGGAAGCATATAAACGTATGGCTCAGTAATATTTATACAACATAGTTTTTTTCCTATAACAATTAGGGAGAGAACATAGCTTCTCTCCCTTTTGTAAAAAATACCCGATTACAAAATTCATGAGGGTTTCGAGTGCCTTGGAGGTATTAAATGAATTTAAAAAAATTTATAAAGGAACGTTGGATTAGTGTATATATTCTAATGTTCGCAGCTATTCTTTATTTTGTTTATGCACTAAGCTTTATGACTCCATTTTACAGACTGTTTTATGATGGAGATTCAGCAATGTTTGAATTATATAAAAACTTGCAATTATTGAATCAATTTATCTTTAACGTTGCATTAACTACATTAATATTAACAATCTTACTGCTATTAATGGAAGTTGATAAAAAAGTAAGCAACGTGTTCCGTTTACTATTTTTAATAGGATTTTTCATATATCAAGTAAATAACTTAAGTGTTTATATTGGTTCTGTACCTTACTATGAATCTAGCTATTTAAGCTTAGATTTTTCAATTCTTGAAAATTATACTGTATCAACTGTTATGTTTTCCTTAAGTTATGTATTTAACATAGGTATTTTAGTTACATTATTAATTACTATTTTATTAGTTTTAAAACGTATAGTAAAAATGATGCGAATGGAAAAAGGAGTGAAAGCAAATGGCTAATGGTGAAAAACTCTTTTATCAGGATAATAAAACAGGATATAGCTTAGTATTGGGCTTTATATTACTTAACATTGCGGCAACTATATTTACATTAAAGTCCATGTATATAGATTATAATATTGGTATCTTTACTTTGTATAATATTATACTTACGCTGCTTAGTTTTCTTGCAGCTGTAAAATTGAAAAAATATTCTTTAAATTGGGCTATTTTTTCCTTAGTGATTGGTTTTCTTCAGGTAATTCGTAGTTTTCGTATACCAGAACTTAAAAATTCGGATATGAAACAGTTAATCGTAATATTAATGTTAAGTTCAACCGTATTATTATTCTTAGGTGGAATTACTACAATAGCAAAAGTAAAAGTGAAGAAAAAGTATTTAGAACATAAGAAAGCATAAGCAGTTTGCAATATAGGAGGGAATATGGCTGGATTAAGGTGTATTAACTTAAAAAAGTGCTACGATAACAATGTCGTTGCAGTTCAGGGCTTTAATTTGGATATAAAGGATGGAGAATTTATTGTATTATTAGGTCCATCCGGATGTGGAAAATCAACGGCTCTCCGTATGATTGCCGGTCTTGAAAAAATAACGGATGGAGAATTATTTATTGGAGACAAATTAGTCAATACTTTGGCTCCGTCTGACCGTGATATTGCAATGGTTTTCCAGAATTATGCACTTTACGGTAACATGACAGTATATGAAAATATTGGCTTCAGTTTAACAATTCGTCATCAAGACACTGATGTTATACATGAAAAAACAATAAAAGCTGCAGAAGTTGTTGAGTTATCCAGAGTGTTGAACAATAAACCTGCTAACTTATCTGGTGGACAAAGACAACGTGTTGCGTTAGGACGTTCCATGGTACGTGATGCAAAAGTATTTTTATTAGATGAACCATTATCAAATCTGGATGCAAAATTAAGAAATGAAACACGAAGAGAATTAGTTAAGTTGCAGCGAAGATTAGGGACTACTTTTATCTATGTAACTCATGACCAGGTGGAAGCAATGACTATGGCTGACAGAATGGTTATTATGAAAGATGGTATTATTCAACAAATTGGAACTCCGGCTGATGTATATAATAGTCCTTGTAACATGTTTGTTGCGGGATTTATTGGTTCTCCGCCAACCAACTTTATCACCGGTGAAATTAAAAATGGATCTTTTGTATCAAAAGATTTAACCTTCCCTCTAATAGAAGATCATAAAAAAGCGTTATCATCCTATGAAAATCGCACGGTTATTGTAGGTATCAGACCAGAAAACATACGTGAGTCCCATGTTTTGCCAGTTAAGAGCAATGATATCATATCCATTAACGTTAAGCTGGATGTTGTTGAATTATTAGGAGCTGATATGTTAATTCATTTTTACTTAAATGATAAGATGCTTACCGGTAAAGTATTATCAAGTTCTGATTTTAAAAGAGACCAGAATGTGGAGTTGTCAGTATTCTTAAGACACGTACATTTCTTTGATCCTGAAACAACAAAAAGGATTGATGTAGGAGGTACCCTATGCAACGATTAAGTTATAAATTATTTTTACTTTTAGTAGTATTGGCTGGGGCTTTGGAATTAGCTCTATCTGGTTATCATATTAGTGCAATTACTATCATGTTTTCCAGGCAAATTGGCTTTTATTTGTTCCTGTTTATTTTATTCGGAATTTTATTAGTTGCTATTTCAACATCTATAAAAGATATGGATTTAAGTAATGCATTTAAACTTGTCTTAACCAGTGGAGCAGCAAGTATATCAGGAGCTTACACAGCTTACCTTATGTGGCATGACTTTAAAGCCAGCACATCTATCGTTTTTAGTAATTTTAGAACTTCTTTCTTTCTGATTATTGCTGGAGTTGCTATTTATGTAGTTGGTTCTGTAATAATGTTAGTCATTGGTTTGCTGGATAAGAGGGAGGAAAAACGTTGAAGAAAAAATTCTTTACGGATAGACGTATTGAATCAATAATTCGTTTTTGGGCTGCAGGTGCCGTCTATTTCTTTATTGGATGGGGAACACAGATTGGAAGTAATAGTTATTTAGATTTTATTTTTTATCTTGGCGTAGCTATGGCAGTTTTTGAAATGTTTGTAGTAAATCCTGTCATCAGACTTATGCTAAATGTAAGAACCACCGGGCAGTATATGGATGTACCTATTCTTAAAAAGGTATTATATCGTTTGGGTTATGTGTTTAAGACAGTAGTTATAATGTTAGTTGTATCCGCTATTTATAATATTATAAATCAGATTGCTACCCTAGTTTTATCTCTTCCGGAGAAGACTACGGTAATTCCAGGCGAACCTATTTTGTTCGGAATATTTTATCTGGTTGTATACAGACTGTTGGAAGGTTTTCTAAATAATATTAAATATAAAATGAAAGATGTGAATGAAAATGATAAATAAAGAACTCATGATTCAGCAAATGAAAACATCAAAAGATTTTAATGATATG
>JAQZAX010000169.1 GCA_029239455.1 Anaerocolumna sp. | reverse complement strand
CAGAAGACATTCCTACGAGCAAGCTCGCGTAATGTCTTCTGGTCTTTCCTCTGTGCCGGACTTTGGTTTACCGCAACAAAAAAGCCCCTACCCAGCAGCTCCTTCGTCTGCCAAACAAGGACTTTGTAAATGCGCCTCCAGGGGCTCGAACCCTGGACACCCTGATTAAGAGTCAGGTGCTCTACCAACTGAGCTAGAAGCGCGAATTTTGAACGCAAAATTTATTATAAATGATAGATTAAGAAAATGCAAGTGTTTTTTTCATTTTTTTATAATTTGAAATGTCAAATGTCAAATATCGAAATAATAACACCTGCTGCTCCCAATCACATTAGCTCGGTAAAGTAATTTTTATATATTATTTTATTCTCATACTCTTTATTGTCTGATACAGTCGTTTTGCTTTCTCTGCGTCTTCTTTGGTAATCTGTTCTGACATCTGGTATCTTGCTTTCCGATAAATCAGTTTTAGCTGTTCTGCCGCCTCTCTTTTCACATCAGAATCATTTGCATGCAAAATATTACACTTATTATTAATCTCTTCTGTTGTATCTTGTGATTTTAGTTGCACCCTTTTATGCTGCAACCAAACTAAACAGTTCCAATAATAATATCTGACTGTTGCTCTCGAATCCTTTGGATGATTCTTTCTGATGGCAGATTTCTTGTCTTTTACATTGGCTAGGTTTTCCCTGGTTTCAAGGATACCTGTTGGTATATTCTGTGTAAGCTTTTCCCCCATCAACCAGCGAAAAAAGAGGAACAATACTACCATGCCCGTTATGGTGCCGATAGAATATATGAATGGTACTACCCAGTCTAAAGCAGCACCCTTAGCGTGGGTAACATCTATATAGTTACTTACAATGTCGTCAGAATTAAGATTTATCTCATTTATTTCTTTGCTATTAGTAAAGAATTTTAATGCTGCAATGATCAGATAGATTATTCCATAAAATAGCATTCCAATTATGCTAGCAAAAAAAGATATTATTGGAACCAACAGATGTTGATATATTTGTTTCAAGCCTTCCACCAGATACTGTGGTGTTTTTGCAAGTGTGAAAAATATACAAATTATAAAGAATGCCAGCAGTTCCATAAATTGTTGCCGACTATATCGCTTCATCTGTTCCATCTGATTAACTGCACGCAAATGACGCAATAGGAAAACCGCACTTAACAAAGCCCCAATAAGGTAAGGGCCTGCAACCTCTAACGCAGCACTAAAATCTTTAAAACCAGCTAATATAACAAAAACAAGAAATATACATAGATATAGAAAACGTCTTAACATATCTATGAACTCGCCTCGGCTGATTACTAAATGTTCTGTTATTGTTACATAGGAATAATATACCCAGGTAAGCAAGAAAACTACCAGTTCCGGAATGGCAGGCAATAAGAATACCAGGGAAACCATAGGCATCAAAATAGTAGCAAAGAATTTAGGTTTCCGTTTCTGCCTCAATAGAATAGAAACCAATGCAGTAATAAGCAATATAAAATATCCTTTAAAATCTATCGATATACCGCCTATTGATTTCAGTAGAAAAGCTCCTATGGTATAGCAGACACTAATATCAAAATAAAGTTTATATAACTTGGCCAACATCCTACTCAACCTCCTGTATAGCAGATGCATACATTGGATAAACTTGGCATCTCAATTGATTCTTTAAATTATTAACCAAGCCGCTACGTTTTTCATTTTCAAAAGGTGCAATGTAGAAAATAGCATTTTCCCCAGAATATTTCTTAATAGCTATATTATATATGCCTTCGATATCACAGAATGTATTGGAATCCGCTTGTCCCAGTGTATATAACAACATTGTGTAATGATGCGAACCCTGACCAGCTCTGTCTAGTCCTTCAATATCTGTGTTTTCACTGCGAATGTAGGCATTGGTAAGAAGACGATAAGATACCTTTTTCTGCTCCAAAAATTCTGCTATTGTTCTTACCAAAGAAAAACAATACTCCAACAAAGACCTATGGGTTCCCTCCGACCAGTGCAGGTAAACGTCTAGAAGAATTGTTACAGACATATCCGTAGTATAATCAAATTCCTTGACCATAAGTCGATTTTTCTTTGCGCTCTGCAGCCAACTGATGGAGCGCATCGGTTCCCTTCCCGTATAGTCTCTGTAAGAGGTGACTAAAAGGGGATCCTCTATATAATAACGCCGTGCGGTGAAATCTCCATAATATCCGGACAATGCTTGAAGAATGGTATTATCATTTATTAACTTCGGAAATACTATAATTTCTTTACGATTTTTAACTTCCTTAAAATTTTCACGTAAACCCAGAAAATCCCCGCTAAACAATCTACTGCCTTCAAGAAAATACAGCCCCCGATTCGGCAGTGATGCCCGAATGGTTCTTGTTATCCTCTGTCTGCCACGTATATACAGCATACTGGTATAAAGGCAATAATTTTGATTCCCCAAAGCATTTTCTTTATCCAAGATAACAATATCCTTTGGAAATTCTTCTTCTAACTTGAGGAATGGTATCGTTCTAAAACCATAATTTGAGACAGTAGTCATGATCTGAAATACTTCTCCTGGCTCACATCCTATTTTTGAAGGGATACAATGATAGTGGATATTAGAAAGGTTAATTTTTAAAGATAGTAATTCTAAAATAGCACCAAAAGTAACTAATACGACGAGAAATATAACCATTATAACACTCCCCTGGATATAACAGGCTCCGTTGGTACTGGTACCTCATCAACTATCTCTTGACAGATGCATGCTGCTTGATTATCACGAATTACTCCGGTAAAACTCATGCGATGTTCTAAAATACATATTGCTAAGCTTTTAACATCCTCTGGAATGACATAAGAACGACCCTGTATAGCAGCCATTAGCTGGGATGCCTGATAAAGCGAAAGTGCTGCTCTTGTAGATGCTCCTAACAAAATACGACGGTCATTCCGGGTCTTAGATATAATATCCATGATATATTCCTTCACCGGATTACTAACTTCAACCTGATGATAACTCTCCTGTAGTGTTATAGTTTCATCGATTGTAACAACCTGCTCGATCCTTGTTAATATATTAGAAGAGGATTCCCTTGAAAGTATAGAAAGTTCTTCCTCCCTCTGCATATACCCCAAGGACAGCTTCATCATAAAACGATCCTTCTGAGCCTCCGGTAATGGAAAAGTACCTCCTGATTCCAAAGGATTTTGTGTTGCCATTACCATAAAAGGCTTTTCCACAATGTAGGTAGTTCCGTCTACTGTAATTTGTCCCTCTGCCATAACTTCCAGAAGACTAGACTGTGTTCTGGGTGTTGCTCGATTAATTTCATCCGCTAAAACCATCTGTGAAAATAACGGGCCTGGAAGAAATTCAAATTCACCACTTTTTTGATTATAAAAATTTATGCCTGTCAGGTCGGAAGGCATAATATCTGGTGTGAACTGGATTCGCTTAAAACTCCCGCCCACGGATTTTGAAAATGCCCTAAAAAGCATGGTTTTACCAGTACCCGGAACATCTTCCAGCAGCACATGTCCGCCAGACAGATATGCAATTACTATATTTCGAATACATTCATCTTTTCCAATAATGATTTTTGCACAGTTGTCTCGTATTTTCTCATAATATTCTTCAAATTGCTTTACATTCATAGTATATTCTTCTCTCTCAAATTATAAGTTCTATTTGGTAGTAATAACAAATCATCTTTCCTGTAATTTGTATAAATATGTATATATTCCTACATTATAGCACATTATGTTATTTTGCCAAGATGTTTTTATATAATTTGTAAATTCTA
>JAQZAX010000037.1 GCA_029239455.1 Anaerocolumna sp. | reverse complement strand
GAACGATGACAAAATCATTATTTTTGAATGTTGCTTCATTCAAAATCCAGTGACAGTTACTATGGTAAAAAATAACTTATTAAAAGAGTCCATCATGAGTTTTATTAATTGCTTGGCCAAAACAATCCTGCCATTAGGGCCTGTTTTAATATATGTTGAACAAAACTCAATAGAAGAATCTTTTACTAAAGCAGTTAATGAACGGCCAAAAGAATGGATTGAAGGATTTACTGACTATTATACGAATCAAGGTTACGGCCTGTATAATAATTTTACAGGATTAGGTGGTGTTATGGAAATCCTAAAGGCAAGAAGTAATCTTGAATGTGAAATCTATGATTCTCTTAACTTAGTTAAATATAAAGTTGATAACTCTGAATTTAACTATGAGTTACTTCAACATAGGATTCACACTATTCTGAAGGGGCAAATTAAAAACTATTGGTAATTTCATATAGTTTACATATATAGCTTAAAAAATTAATATTATGTTCGATTGTAATAATCAGGAGTAATTGTGTACGGGGTGAGTTAGCCTCCCGGAAGGGAGGTGGTGCCAATGCATAAAGGAAGGATTACGTGTAACAATATGAAAATAGGAATCATGGGAGACATACACGGTAACTATGCTGCGTTAAGATCTGTTCTAAATGACATGAATAAAAATATTATTGATTCAGTTATTATTTTGGGAGACCTGCTTTTTTGGGGTGAAGAACCACAAAAATGCTTTGAAGAAGTAGAAAGTTTGGCGCCTATAGTCTGGATAAAGGGTAACACAGATCTTTGGTTGAACGAAATTAACGAGAAATTTCATCCTGCAACAAAACGAGAAAATGAAATTTATCATGAGTTTCTGCGAGTCAAACAGCTAGTTTCTAATGAAACTATAGATAAAATTAAGAATTTAGAAGAACGTCAAATAATCAATATCAGTAATAAAAATATACTATGTGTCCATGGCTCCGACCGGGATATAAATGAACCAATTGGAATCATGGTACCGAATCAGGATATTTATGATATTTTTGACAGACTTCCATCAGATATACTGCTCTGTGGACATACCCATATGCCTTACATAGCATCATACAATGGTAAGCTAATCATGAATGTTGGAAGTGTTGGTTTACCAGCGGATGAGTCACGAGCTTCCTATGGCATACTAAACTTCATAAATGATAGCTTTGAGTATAGCATTCGAAGAGTAGTAATTTCGCAAGGAAATTAAAAAAACACTAATGCCATGTAATGTTGGTTCTAGAGGAACCCCACGCTAAAACTTAACAAAGAGCCTTAAGAAAAAGACTCCCACCGATATGGGTAAAATAGTTTTTTGTCAATTAGGAAGAATTCTTTCTCTGCACAAAAAACTTAGCACCCCTACGGTGGGAGTCTTAAAATCTTAAGGAACAACTTCCTTAAATGTAATCTGTAACTAAATTATATACTGTAACTGAATTATATACTATAACTAAATTATATTCTATAAATAATTTATGTTTTGTACTAAATTTTAATCTGTAACTAGTTTAAATTACTATACCCCATCAGATTCTCGTCAACGGCTTTTGCAACCTCACGTCCCTCTCTGATAGCCCAAACAACCAAGGACTGACCTCTGTGCATATCTCCTGTTACAAAAACATTGGGTACGCTAGTCTGATATTTACCTTCATCTGTTTGTACATTGGTTCTAGCATTTAAATCAACACCGAAAGCTTCTGCAACGTAATTTTGTGTTCCGAGGAAACCTGCAGCAATCAATACAAGATCTGCATCCATTTCTACCTCACTGCCTGGAACTTCTTCCATTACAAATCGTTTTGCTTCTTCATTATATTTGCTTGCTAACTTAACAATTTTAACTTTTACAAGATTGCCGTTTTCATCTTTAACAAATTCTTTTACGGTTGATTCATAAATTCTTGGGTCATTACCAAAAACTGCAATTGCCTCTTCCTGGCCGTAATCTGTTTTGCTTATCTTTGGCCATTCTGGCCAAGGATTATTCTCAGCACGGGTATCTGGAGCTTTCGGCATCATTTCAATCTGGATCACGGATTTTGCACCCTGTCTTACGGATGTTCCAACACAGTCGTTACCGGTATCTCCACCGCCGATTACAATAACATTTTTATCTTTTGCAGATACACAAGTACCATCTTCAAAATTGGAATCAAGTAAGCTTTTTGTTACTCCTCTTAAGAAGTCAACTGCAAAATAGATTCCCTTTGCATCTCTTCCCGGTGCATTAATATCTCTTGGATTAGAAGCTCCACAGGCTAAGATAACACGGTCAAAGTCGTTTTTAATCTGCTCTGCATCATAATTATTTCCAATATCAGCTCCGGTAATAAATATAACACCTTCTTCTTTCATAAGGTTAACTCTACGCTCAACTACCTGCTTCTCTAATTTCATATTTGGAATACCATACATAAGCAGCCCACCAACACGGTCAAAACGCTCAAAGACAGTAACCAAGTGCCCTCTTTTATTTAATTGGTCTGCAGCTGCAAGGCCAGAAGGTCCGGAACCAATGACTGCAACCGTCTTGCCAGTTCTTACTTTTGGTGGATTTGCTTTAATAATGCCGGAGTCATATCCATTATCAATAATTGCACCTTCATTTTCCTTAATTGCAACCGGATCAGTATTTACATTACAGGTACATGCCGCCTCACAAGGTGCCGGGCATACTCTGGATGTAAACTCAGGAAAGTTATTGGTTTTAAATAAACGAATCAGAGCTTCTTCCATATTACCCTGGTATACCAGGTCATTCCATTCCGGAATCAGGTTGTTTATCGGGCAACCGGAGGCCATGCCTCCGATTAAGATTCCTGACTGGCAGAATGGTACTCCACAGTCCATACATCTTGCACCCTGTATTTTACGATCTTCATTTGTAATAGGTATATGAAACTCATTAAAATTTTTAATTCTATCAAGCGGCTCTACAGCACGACTTACTTTTCTGTCATATTCCATGAAACCTGTTGATTTTCCCATATCGCACCTCCTTAGCCTCTTGTATTTGCATAAAATGCTTCAATCTGCGCCTCTTCGTTACTTAAACCTTTTTGTTCCATCTGCATGATTGTAAGTAACATACGTCTGTAATCATGTGGAATTATCTTTTTAAATTTAGGCAGGTATGCTTCAAAGTTCTCTAAGATTGCCTTACCTTTCACGGAGTTTGTATTGGCAACGTGCTCTGAAATCATGTTTTTAAGTTCTGCTATATCGAATTTTTCTGAAACTGCTTCCATGGAAACCATTTCCTTATTTAACTTTTTGTATAAATTAGAATTTTCATCCAGTACATAAGCAATTCCGCCACTCATACCAGCTGCAAAATTCTTACCCGTATTACCTAATACAGCAACGCGTCCACCTGTCATATATTCGCATCCGTGATCGCCAACGCCCTCAACTACTGCCGTTGCACCAGAATTACGAACGCAGAAACGCTCACCTGCTACACCATTAATAAATACTTTACCGCTCGTTGCACCATACAGGGCTACATTACCAATAATAATGTTTTCATCTGCCTTGAATTTGCTCTTCTTTGATGGATAGACAACTATTTTACCGCCGGAAAGTCCTTTGCCAAAGTAGTCATTACTATCGCCGCATAATTCCAGTGTTAATCCCTTAGGAATAAATGCTCCAAAGCTTTGTCCACCACTTCCGTTACACATAATCTTGTAAGTATCCTCTTCTAAAGTATCTCCAAAGGCTTTTGTAATTTCAGAACCAAGAATTGTTCCAAAGGTACGATCGATGTTAGTTACATCAACTTCCAAAGTTTTACCTTCACGTTTCGCCATTGCTGGTTTTAATTTCTTAAGAAGAACTTTTTCATCCAGAGTCTTGTCTAATTCAAAGTCATATACATGTTTTGGATCAAAGATTGAGGCAGTGCGATCATTTACATAAGGGTTATTTAAGATTGCTGATAAATCAACTCTCTGAGCTCTTCCTACTTTTGCAGAAGCTTTAACCTGCAATAAGTCTGTACGTCCTACCAGTTCATCAATCGTTCTTATTCCAAGCTTAGCCATATGTTCACGTAATTCTTCCGCAACAAATTGCATGAAATTAATTACATATTCAGGCTTTCCTTTAAAGTTTTTACGTAATTCAGGATTTTGTGTAGCAACACCAACCGGACAAGTATCAAGATTACATACTCTCATCATTACACAGCCTAAAGTTACAAGTGGTGCTGTAGCAAATCCGAATTCCTCAGCTCCAAGAAGAGCTGCGATTGCTACGTCACGTCCATTCATAAGCTTTCCATCTGTTTCAACACGTACTTTATTACGTAAACCGTTCATAATTAAGGTACGATGTGTTTCTGCCAGACCTAATTCCCATGGAAGGCCAGCATTGTAAATGGAGTTACGAGGAGCCGCACCAGTTCCGCCGTCAGAGCCGGAGATTAAGATTAATTCTGCGCCTGCTTTTGCAACACCTGCTGCGATGGTACCAACACCTGCTTCAGATACTAATTTTACAGTAATTCTTGCCACTTTATTTGAATTCTTTAAGTCATAAATTAACTGTGCTAAATCCTCAATGGAATAAATATCATGATGAGGAGGTGGTGAGATTAATCCTACACCTGCAGTAGAATGTCTGGTCTTTGCTACCCAAGGATATACTTTCTCTGCTGGTAATTGTCCACCTTCACCAGGTTTAGCACCCTGTGCCATCTTTATCTGAATTTCTTTTGCACTTACAAGATATTTGGAGGTAACACCAAAACGTCCGGAAGCAACCTGTTTAATTGCGGAACAGCGATTTAACTTATCTTTAGCTGAAGCTAAACGTTCATCACTTTCTCCACCTTCACCGCTGTTTGACTTACCGCCAAGACGGTTCATGGCAATTGCTAACGCCTCATGGGCTTCCTGGGAAATGGAACCATAGGACATAGCACCGGTTTTAAATCTCTTTACAATGGATTCTACACTTTCAACTTCATCTATAGAGATTCCCTGCTCTGGATAGTTTAAATCTAATAATCCTCTTAAATTGATGCCCTCTTCTTCCTTTTCCACCATCTTAGAGTATTCCTTGAAGGAATTATAGTCACCCATTCTGGTTGCTTTCTGAAGCATATGAATTGTCTTAGGATTATATAAATGTTCTTCTTTTCCGCTTCTTATTTTGTGAGAACCATTTACATCCAGACTTAAATCCACGTTAAGTCCCAGTGGATCAAAAGCTTTTGTATGAAGTTCGTCTACCTGCTTTTCAATATCTTTGATTGTAATTCCACCAATACGGCTAACGGTATGTGTAAAATACTTATCAATTACTTCCTTGCCAATACCGATAGCTTCGAATATCTTAGCACCCTGGTAAGACTGAATTGTTGAAATACCCATCTTGGAAGCAATCTTTACAATGCCTTTAATAACTGCTTTGTTATAATCATTAACAGCTGCGTAGTAATCTTTATCCAACAGGTTATCATCAATTAACTGTTTGATAGTATCCTGTGCAAGATAAGGATTGATTGCTGAAGCACCATAACCTAACAGAGTAGCAAAGTGATGTACTTCTCTTGGTTCAGCACTTTCTAAAATCACAGCAACAGAAGTTCTCTTCTTAGTTTTAACTAAATGCTGCTGCATAGCAGATACTGCTAACAGTGAAGGTATTGCCACATGATTCTCATCTACGCCCCTGTCAGTTAGTATTAATATGTTAGCGCCATCTTTATATTCTCTGTCCGCTTCAACAAAGATATGCTCAATGGCACGTTCTAATGATGTATTTTTATAATAAGTAATCGGTATCGTAGCAACCTTAAAGCCAGCATGCTTCATTGATTTAATTTTTAATAAGTCTGTACTTGTAAGAATTGGATTATGAATTCTTAATACATTACAGTTTTCCGCCGTCTCTTCTAAGAGGTTGCCATCTTCTCCGATAAATACATCGGTAGAAGTTACAATCTCTTCACGAATTGCATCAATAGGAGGATTGGTAACCTGTGCAAACAACTGTCTAAAATAGCTGAATAATAGAGGGTTGCAGTTAGACAGTACCGGAATTGAACTGTCAGCACCCATAGCTGCTACTTGCTCTCCACCGGTTTTTGCCATAGGTAAAATAGTAGTTTTATAATCTTCATAAGTATAACCAAACGCTTTCTGAAGCTTTGCCAATTCATCAGAACTATACTCATGCACTTTCTTATTTGGAATATGCAGATCCTTTAAATGTACAAGGTTGGTATCCAGCCATTCCCCGTATGGTTTGCGATTTGCATAATTGTTTTTTAAATCATCATCATTTATCAGCTGTCCCTTTACAGTATCAACTAAAAGCATCTTTCCTGGACGAAGTCTGTCTTTCTTAATAATCTTCTCGGCAGGAATGTCTAACACACCAACTTCGGAAGAAAGGATTAAATGATCATCATCCGTAATATAATAGCGGGATGGTCTTAATCCGTTACGGTCAAGGACTGCACCCATAATATCACCATCGCTAAACAGGATAGAAGCTGGGCCGTCCCATGGTTCCATCATGGTAGCATAATATTGATAGAAGTCCTTCTTGTTCTGAGTCATATAATTATCTTTCGCCCAAGGTTCAGGAATGGTAATCATTACAGCAAGAGGAAGTTCCATACCACTCATAATCAGAAATTCCAATGTATTATCTAACATTGCAGAGTCAGAACCTTCCGTATTAACAACAGGCAGAACTTTGTGCATTTCGCCCTTTAAAAGTCCTGATTCCATTGATTCTTCACGGGCAAGCATCTTATCAGCATTACCACGGATCGTATTAATCTCACCGTTATGAACGATTAAACGGTTTGGATGGGCTCTCTCCCAGCTTGGATTAGTATTGGTACTAAAACGTGAATGAACCAAGGCAATTGCAGATTCATAATCTTTACTCTGTAAATCTTCGAAGAAGTTGCGTAATTGATTTACTAAGAACATACCTTTATAAACGATAGTTCTGCTGGATAAGGAAACGACATAGGTATTATCGTTACTTTGTTCAAATATCCTTCTGGCAATATATAGTTTTCTATCAAAGTCTAATCCTTTATTTATATTTACCGGACGTTTGATAAAGCCCTGCATAATATAAGGCATACACTCAATTGCCTTGTGTCCTAAAATACCAGGTTTTGTAGGGACATCTCTCCAACCAAGGAATTCCAGACCTTCCTTTTCGATGATAATTTCAAACATTTTCTTCGCTTGATTTCTTTTTAATTCTTCCCTCGGAAAGAAAAACATACCTATTCCGTAGTCTCTCTCATCACCAATTTGTATGGATAATGGTTTCACTGCGTTCGTAAAGAACTTATGAGATATTTGCAGTAAGATACCAACGCCGTCACCAGTTTTGCCTTCTGCATCCTTACCGGCACGATGCTCAAGATTTTCAACTATCTTTAATGCATCAGCTACAGTTTCATGGGTCTTGATGCCTTTAATATTAACAACAGCACCGATACCGCAGTTATCATGTTCAAATCTTGGATCGTACAGGCTTTGCTGCACACCCTTTGATTCCTCTACATTTTTTTTGTTCATTAGCATGCCTCTTTCCTTTATAAAATAAATTTAGTAGTAAATAAATATACATTTTAGTTTTTCCGAATTATGGGTACCAAAAAAAGACGTCCTTGAGCATTTGAGACTGTGCTCAAGAACGCCTTTGTTCAAACACGATTATAATACAGAATAAGAATAAAAGCAACAGTTTTTTTTGTTTAATTTTTAACTAAAATCCCATAAAGACGCCTTGTTACAGTATGTTCAGAGGGTGATAAAATCGATAGTCTTTACAAAAAGAATGCATAAATATACCAACTTCGTACTACATATACATATTCTTTAAATACATGCTACTTAAGTTAAGTACTTTCCTGTTTTATCCGATATACATACTAATAGTATCAGATATTTATAGCAAGAAAGGCGGTTCTCCATGTTAAGTAATAACGTCTCTGTATCTAATGCAAACATACATCAATCTTCTTCAACTAACGGTGCTTCCACTGCTCCAGCTAATTCTCTTATCTCAGAAAATCTGGCGGCAGGCCTGGAAAAGGGGCAAATAATCCGGGGCGAGATAGTTGATGTTACGTATAAGGAAATTGGTGTGAAATTAGAGGATGGCAGAGTACTCACAGGTAGATTAGAAGATGCTACAAATCTCTCCATTGGTGATAAAGTAGCCTTTCGTGTAGAAGATATATCTTTTAAGAATCTGGTTCTTAAAATTATATCCGATCTGCCCTCTACTTTGATCCAAAACACCATTGATAAAGCTCTAGAAGCTGCAGGTCTAAATAAAACAAACCTAAACCAAAACATTGTGAATGAATTATTAAAGCAGCAGATGCCGGTAGACAAAAAAACCATATCTTTTATAATACAACAATCCTTAGCCAATAAAAATACTCCCGTATCAACTCTTATTCTAATGCATCGGTTCCATATTCCGGTTACCAGTGACAATGTAAAGCTGTTTGATACCTTTATAAATAAAAATATGAACCTTTTGGGGGACATGGAGCAACTGGCAAATACAATCTCCGAAATGGAAGGTATTGATAATCCCATGGCACTCGAAGAAAAAATTGTTTATGGCAAGGAAATTCTTCAAATGATTTTAAAGGAAGGAATCGAAACTAATTCTACTAAAAATCCACTTTCATCAATTATAGATACCACAGCAAACAAAGGGTCATTTGTTTTAACTTCCACTGAATCTAACGTATCTTCTATAAGTAATACAGGAGAATATCAAAATGATCAGATGGAACAGATACAAAATAAGCAATCTCTGCTATCCCAGAGTGCCAATACTTTATTATCCAATTTACTGACGGGAGAAGAATTAACATCTTTTGTCTCTTTCTTAAAAGCTAATCCGGGGTTGCAATCTTTCTTTCCAGAGACTGTCATGAAGCAACTAGGGGATGGTACTGCCAAGGTGAATGACGTAACTTCCTTATTAAAGCAAGTCAGCCAGTCAGTAGATAATGCATCGGTTATACAATTGTTGAAGCAAGCTCCACAGATTGATACAATTATGTCAGCTTCTACACTATTACCTGATCAGACTTCTGCAATTAGCTCATTTTTATCACGAGCAGAGAGAAGCAATCTGAGTGAATTACTAAATTCATTTTCATTACCAGCTGATTTAAAAATAAGGATACAAACCGGAACTGTTTCAGCAAATGAAGTACTCCAATGGGTGAAAAATAAGCTTAGCACCCAATCAGAAGATACCCTTCGTAATTTATTTCATTCAAAAGAATTTAAGTCATTGGTAAAAGATTCGTTAATGGATCGATGGACTATAACACCACAGGAATTAAAATCAGGTGAACTTGAGAAGCATCTTGATTCCTTAGGGAAACATATAAATGAACTAAAGGAATATGCAGAGCAAACTGCGAAGCAGCCGGGAGAAACTATATTAAACCAGACAAAAAATATCCAAAATAATATAAGTTTGACCCATACTTTAAACGAACTCTTTACTTACGTTCCACTACCTCTTAAATTAAAAAATCAGAATGCACATGGTGAACTATATGTGTATACCAATAAGAAATCTACCGCCCATTCTAAGGACGGGATTCGCATATTACTGCACCTGGATATGGATAACCTTGGACCTGTGGACATCCACATTAATTTAGCTGGTAATACGATATCAAATAAATTTTACCTAGAGGATGAAGATACTGTGAACTTACTCCACTCTAATATTAACAGACTGGAACAAAACTTAGAGAGCAAAGGATATTTTGTAAATACTGAGATTTTAACAAGAGAGAAAGAAATAAACCCCATGGATGAACTGATAAATCAAAATCCACAGGTTTCCTTAGTAACCAGATATAATTTTGATGTACGTGCTTAATATATCAAATAACGGGAGTAAATGCATATTTTAACTGCACCTACTCCCGCTAAATCAGAAAACCTACAATAAATGTAAGCCGTTATTTTGTCCTAAAGCTTATGATAATAGTTCCTTTAAGATTTTGTTAATTAATCCTGGATCGGCTTTCCCTTTCATTTCCTTCATTGTCTGACCAACAAGGAAACCGAGTGCCTTTTCTTTACCACTTCGATAATCGGATACAGATGCTGGATTCCCAGCAACAATATTTTCAATTACCGTTCTTAAAGCGCCCTCATCATTAACCATAGTAAGACCGTTAACCTTTACGTAATCCTCCGGATCAATGTTTTCTTTAAAAACACGTTCAAATACTTCTTTTGCAACAGTTCTATTGATTTTTCCGTCACTAATTAAACCAATTAATCTGGCAAGATTCTGTGCACTAAACAGTATGTTTTCAGGTTCCATTTCCGTTTCTTTTAACAGTCTCATAGTCTCAACCATCAGCCAGTTTGATACTTCCTTTGGTTTTTCACAGATTGCAACCGTTTCTTCAAAAATATCAGCCAAACGCTTCGAACTTGTAATTATACTTGCATCATATTCTGGTATATCATATTCCGTTTCATAGCGAAGCATCTTCTCATCACGCAATTCAGGCTGACGACTTCGGATATCATGTAACCATTCATCGCTGATTTCAATGGGAACAAGATCAGGTTCCGGGAAATAACGATAATCCTGGGCATCTTCTTTGGAACGCATGGCAAAGCTGGTATCTTTGTTGTCATCCCAGCGTCTTGTCTCCTGAACCACTTGTTTACCATCTTCAATAAGTTCAATCTGACGCTTTCTTTCTCCTTCAATGGCTCTGGCAATGGCTTTAAAAGAGTTCATATTTTTCATTTCCGTTCTGGTACCAAACTTTTCAGCCCCAACTTCTCTTATTGAAAGATTGATGTCGGCACGAAGAGAGCCTTCCTGCATCTTACAATCAGATACCCCAAGATACTGAAGAATTAGCTTAAGTTTTTCTAGATAGGAGATAACTTCTTCTGCAGAACGCATATCCGGTTCACTGACAATTTCAATTAATGGCACGCCGCAACGGTTATAATCAACTAATGTACAGTCTTCCCAAGGATCATGAATTAGTTTACCAGCATCTTCTTCCATATGAATCTCATGAATTCCAACAACTTTTTTCACTCCATTTACCTCAATTTCAATACCACCATCATGGCAAATAGGTAAATATAACTGTGATACCTGATAAGCTTTTGGTAAATCAGGATAAAAATAATTCTTTCTGTCAAACTTACATTTCTGGTTTATTTTACAATTGGTGGCAAGTCCGGCTGCCATTGCAAATTCTACAACTCTTTTATTTAAAACTGGAAGTGTTCCTGGCATTCCCGTACAAACCGGACAGCAGTGTGTATTTGGTTCGCCGCCAAATTGTGTGGTACATCCGCAGAAAATCTTGGTTTGTGTAGCTAGTTCCACATGGACTTCCAGCCCAATGACTGTTTCATATGATTTCATATCGTGATTCCTTTCTACATTTGTGCAAAATCTATGCGTTATTTACCGGTCCCTTATAGTCCCTGCTTTGTTCAAAACTAAAAGCCGCCCGAATGATATCTTTTTCTCCAAAATGTTTACCAATTAACTGAAGTCCGATTGGTAATCCCTTGGAATCTATTCCACATGGCAGGCTGATTGCAGGAAGTCCCGCTAAGTTAACAGATACGGTATAGATGTCGCCCAAATACATTTTTAATGGATCGGATAAACTCTCACCAAGTTTTGGTGCCGTAGAAGGCGCTGTTGGTCCTAATAAAATATCATACTTTTCAAATGCTTTATCAAAACCTTCTTTAATTAATGCTTTCACTTTTAATGATTTATTATAGTAAGCATCATAATAACCGGAACTTAATACAAAAGCGCCTATCATCATTCTGCGTTTTACTTCATTTCCAAAACCTTCACTTCGTGATTTCTTATAAACATCCGCAAGACCATCAAAATCCTCGGTACGATAGCCATATTTTATACCATCATATCTGGAAAGATTAGAACTGGCTTCAGCAGATGCGATTACATAGTAGGCAGGAATTGCGTAGTCAACTGCATCCAAATCGAATTCTTCTACAACTGCTCCTTTTTCCTCTAACACTTTGGCTGCTGCTAAAATACTGCTTTTCACTTCTTTATCTAATCCTGCTCCAAGATAGCCTTTTGGAATACCAATCTTCATCCCTCTTACATCATCAATTAATGCCTCTGTATATTGATAATTATCTCTTGGTACTGAAGTAGAATCTTTGGTATCGTGACCGGAAATAAGGTCAAGTACAACTGCGCAGTCTGATACATTTCTTGCAATAGGTCCAATCTGATCCAAAGAAGAAGCGTAAGCAACTAGACCGTATCTGGAAACTGTTCCGTAGGTGGGTTTAATTCCTGTTACACCACAAAAAGAACTTGGCTGGCGAATAGAACCACCGGTATCAGACCCAAGAGAATAAAATGCTTCTTCTGCTGCGACAGCTGCTGCTGCACCGCCACTGGAACCACCTGGTACATGGGCTGTATTCCAAGGATTTTTAGTTACACCAAAGTAGGAAGTTTCTGTTGTGCTACCCATTGCAAATTCATCCATGTTTACTTTTCCAATGATAACTGCACCTGCTTTTTCAAGCTTTTCTATTACAGTGGCATTATATGGCGGATTAAAATTATACAATATTTTGGATGCACAGGTTGTCTTAACACCTTTGGTACAGATATTATCTTTTATTGCAACAGGTACGCCAGCGAGTGGAGAATCACTTAGTTCACCAGCATCGATTTGTTTTTGTACTTCGCTTGCACGAGCTAAGGCTTCCTGTTCCATGACTGTAATATAACAATGATAATCCTCGTCTGTCTGTTTAATCTTCTCAAGCAGAGCCTGTGTTGCTTCTATTACAGATACTTCTTTATCTTTAATTTTCTTGCCCAGTTCCAGGGCAGTTAATTTTGTTAAGTCCATTTATTATATACCTCTTTTCTCCTATGGCTTTTATTCCACCGTTTTTGGAACCTTAAAGCATCCATCTTTACTGTCCGGTGCATTGCTTAAAAGGGTGTCTCTGTTTGGATGATTTGTTACCTCATCCTCACGGAATACATTACGTATGGGGAAAACATGTGACATAGGTTCAATTGCATCGGTATTTAATTCGTTCATTGTTTCCATATAAGCTAGTATACTGCTTAAATCTTTTTTTGCTTTTTCTTTTTCTTCACTACTTAATTCAAGCTTAGCAAGTGCAGCTACATAATTAATGGTATCATCAGTTATTGTCATAGTACCTCTTCCTTTCAATCTAAATTATTTCTTTGGATTTGAGGGTCAAAAGCCAAGTTTTTGTTTTTCGATGAATCCGCTGTATATATATTCATTTGGCTGCCTTACCCTCAAATCCTATAAGTCATTTTTATTAAGGTTCCAATCTTGAAACGTCTCTTGGGAAAAGAGTTGTCTCTCTGACATTTTGCTCATCTAGTATCTTCATGGTCAGACGTTCCAGGCCTATTCCCAGTCCTCCGTGAGGCGGCATTCCATGTTTATGGATCATTAAATAATTTGCAAATTCAGAAGGATCCATACCTCTTGCTACCATTTTATTCACCTGCTCTACATAAGAATGGATTCTTTGTCCACCGGTAGTAATTTCCATGCCTTTAAAGAGCAAGTCAAAACTTAATGTAAATTTGGTATCCCTTGGATCATCCATAGCATAAAAAGGTCTCTTCTTGGATGGATAATGGGTAACAAAAACAAAGTCACTATTATGTTCTTCTTTAAAATATTTACCGATTAGTACTTCTTCTTCCGGTTCTAAATCATATGGATTCTTGATTTTGCGGTCGTATTTTTCAGAAACTAATTGTTTTGCTTCATCAAAACGAACCGTTGGAATATTGGTAGTATCAGGAAGTATAATTCCAAGAAGTTTAACTTCCTTGGCATATTCTGTTGCCAGAAGGTTAAAGGTATAGGTTAACATGGCTGCTTCCATAGCCATGATATCTTCAAATCCATCAATATAACCCATCTCAAAATCTAAACTTGTATATTCATTCAGATGCCTGGTGGTGTTATGCTTCTCCGCACGAAATACCGGAGCAGCTTCAAATACTCTGTCAAATACGCCTACCATTGTCTGTTTATAAAACTGAGGGCTTTGTGCAAGAAATGCCTTTTTGCCAAAATATTCCAGTTTGAATACATTGGCTCCGCCTTCCGCATTACCAGCTACAATCTTAGGCGTTCTGATCTCTGTAAAGTTTTGTGAGAACATAAAGTCACGAAAACCTCTTACGATTCCTTCCTGAATTTTAAAGATTGCACGCTCTCTAACATTTCTAAGGGAAATTGGTCTTAAGGATAATTTTGTTTCTAAAGATGTTTTCAGCTTCCACTTATTAATCGGAATTGGCATTGTAGTATCAGGTGCCGGCTCGGAAAGAACTTTAATTCCATTTAAACGGACTTCAAAGCCATTAGGTGCTCTCTCCTCTGCAGCAATTACTCCTATTGCTTCCATAGTAGCGCCTTCTCGCAGGTTCTTAATCGAATATTCAGACACTTTGTTTTCTTCATATACGCACTGAACTAAACCATCATATTTTCTAAGTACAATAAAAGAGAATTCACCCATGTCACGAATTGCATGAACTGCTCCTTTCATTTTTACCTCTTTGCCATACCATTCGCCAGATAAAATGTCACTGATATCAACTGTTTCTTTTTGCTTTAATCCTTTTACAAAATCCATAATTTACACGCACCTCATATCGCAGGTAGGCCTGCGATATTGCCACTAATAAAAAGGTGTGAAAGAATCACACTGTGGCAACCTTTCTTTTTCTAAATTTTCTTTCACACTTACCTTCTTAAAAATTAAACTTTCCTATCAAATAAAAAAGTCCCGAGTATACAGGATTAAAAATTAATCCTATATACTCGGGACGGGATATCAACATAAAAGTTCCCGCGGTACCACCCGCATTGAGAGCCTTGGCTCTCCTCTCATACACTTAACGCGTGTTACGCACGAACCTACTACAGCCTAACAACCATTCGATCCATGAGCTCCAGAGTGTTCCTTCTCTTATCTATCATCAAAGGCATGCTCTCAGTCGGTGACACGCCATTCCTGTCTATCGATGAGATCCATAAAAGTCAGTCTCTTTCATCGCTTATCTATATATTAACCTAAATTTTTAAAAAAATACAAAGGCATTGCATACAACAACACCTTTGCCGTGGGTTTATCATAACATACAATTTTTAATATAGCAAGCATAAATTACATTTCTTTTTCCAATTTGATTTGTATTTTTATTTCTTTTGCTTAATAATTATACTTTTTTAATCTAACTCAGAAAGAAGATAACTGTAATAATTCTCATCTAAAATGCTCTCTGATACGATAAACTTATCACGAATCATTTGATTCATTGTATTAATATAATCATCCGGTAATTTCTCATCTGTTAATAGAGTCACTTCTTTGGTACGGCTGTTGTATTTTACCTTATCTGATATAAAACTTCGATTCGAGAATATGACCAAAGGGTTCGCATCTGATAATATATCCTTTCCGATCAATACCCTGGAGTCATACGGTAATCCAAATAAATTGGACAAAGTAGGCATAATATCTAAACTTGAACATACTTTATCAACCGTAATGGGTTCTTTTATGGATGGTGTCCACAAAATAAAATGATTGCGATATAATTCAAAATTCTCCTCCACCTCATGTCCTGCCAGTTCATCAATTTTATCTTTCTCAAGTCCATAAGGATAATGGTCTGCACTAAGTGCAATTACCGTTTTATCTGCAATTCCTTTTGCTTCTAATTCTTCTATTAATTTTTCTAATGCCCGGTCTAATTCCACATTACATGCAAGATACGCTTTGGCTTCCATGGAATATGACAGATGATTCACTGCTTCTTTATTCTTGGTAGCCATACTGTTACCCATAAATGTATAGTTCATATGTCCACTTACGGTCATATAGTAGGTATGAAATGGCTGGTTATTTATATACTCTGGTACTGTAACTTCTATCATTTCAAGGTCCGACTCCGGCCAGCTTTTCGTTATCTGCAGCCCGTTTCCAACTCCTTTATATTCATACCCCATATTAGGGTGGGAAATATGACGCTTATAATAGGTATAGGTATGATTATGATAAGCGTTTGTCACATAATCAATTTTGCGGAACTGATTTCCAAGAGCAAAGGGCATAGCATTACTCCCTGACAAATAGAAGCTGGTAACTCCTGACTTAGGTATTAATCCGGTACATGCTACGTATTCACCATCACTGGTACTTGCCCACCACAAAGGAGTATAAAAGTTACGAAAAACAAATCCTTCCTGGGTCAGTTTATATAAGGTTGGCGTAATTTCCTTGTCTACAGCATAGGGTGAAAACCCTTCTGCAGTTATCATGATCAGGTTATATCCCTGAAACATACCTGTATATTCATTCTTATTGGTTGGTGCAGCACTTCCAAAGTATTCGTGCAATGCTTTAATTTCCTCATCGGTTTCCTGTTCTGCAAGTGCTAGAAAATCAATATTTAATACATTGGGGCTGGTGTCAATTTGTTTTGGAGTAATTTCCGGAATAATAACAGCCACCTGGGAACTGGTATCATCCGTGGTACTACTATTTTCCTTTACACTATTGTTTCCCTTTGTACTACTATTATCTTTTGATTGATTCCCAGAAGTTTTTGTACCAGATTTATCTTGACCCTCGCCTACTAAACTATTACTAACGCTCGCTTGCAACGCATTGGAATCATGAGCTACCAGTCTTAATATATCCTTTCGCCCGGTTGTTAATACACCTAACTGCTCCATACTCATCTCTTGAATCCATGTATAATGATACAAATCGTATGGTGAGTACGCATTTTTACCAAAGGCCGGCAGTACCAGAATGCTTACCAAATGAAAGAACAGACATAAAGTTCCTGCCAAAGCTTTTCTGCTGATAGACTCTTCCTTGTTTCCCAACCATTTTATGAAATAACCAATGAAAAGGACCGGTAATAATAATACTAAAATTCCAATGAAACTTGAAACTATGGCAAATACAATCTGCTCAAAGAATTCCAGCACATCAGTCCCTACGGCAGCAATGGAATAAAAGGATAAAAATGCTTTAAATACATGATAATATACTAATTGTGTGATATATACCAAGCACAATACTATGGTGGTTCCCCAGATTACGATTGTATTTATCTTTGGGGTAAACATACTTGTTACTAAAGCTAACAACATGCCCCAAGGTAAAGCAAAAAGAATGGGAATCAGCAAATTACTACTGATTGATTTAAAAATCATTAGATGAAAAGCAATTTCCAGATACATAATAATTAACTGAAAAGTAATCACTTTCCTAAATAATCCATCCTCTTTCAAACTACGAATTCGTTCTAGCAACTCCCCTATCCCCTTTATCTGCATATCAATAAGCCTCCAAAACTATTTAAGTTCTAACGCTATAGACCCTTTACCATTCTTGCTGCTAATAGTAGCATAAGCTCCATTAATGATTGTCATTTGGGGAGCTTTATGACCTATGTCAGCATCTAAAATAACTGGTACCTTAAGTTCCTCTAAAACGGAAAGGATTGCTTCTTCATAGGAAATAGCAGATTCTGCATTGAAAAAAGCCGGGCGGCCAAAAACAAAGCCCTTCACATGTTCAAACCATCCTGCTTCTTTTAAATGCCAAAGACCAGTGGTGATTGTTTCACCGGTTAAAGCAAAACTTTCCAGATACCATACAATACCATCTTCTTTATATTGATTTATAAAGTTGACCGTGTTATCAAAGCGGGTTCCAACAAGATTTAATAATACATCAAAGCATCCCCCCAGTAACCTTCCGGTCATAGATATCTCTTCACCAACCGTTAAATTTCTCCAACAAACCGGTTGGTCAAGGCGGTACCCTTCCAGACCTGTTATCCTCTCATAATATCCATCTTCATAGAAATCAAAACTATGCTGAATCATATTCTCACCCTCAATAATGGCAAGATTGTCTCTGATTGCCTTATGCATAGGTTCCATTCCAAAGTCATTAAAATTATTCCCATAGACGGTTGCAATATCACAATTGGTAGTAATGGTAAATGTTAATCCGGTATTATCTGAATACCCCTGTACCCACTTTGGGTTAAGACTCATATTATTAAAATCTGTATGGGAAAGCATCTCCATAAGGTATTCCCCTCCCTTAGCAGAAATAATCCACTTAACATCCTTATCCTTTAACAGCTGCGTAAACTCAGCTGCCCGGGTTCTACCATCTGCACTTCGACCCTTTTCACTATTTCTTACATGGGCTGTTTCAATAACTTTGTATCCAAGTTCCATCAGCTGTCTTTTACCGTTGTCTAATCTTACAAAATCTATCTCTGTCTTATTACCGTCAGATGGGGCTGTGATTCCTATGGTATCACCAATTTTTATAAACTGAGGGTATATCATTCGCATTCGTTCCTTTCAACTTTTATGGCATCCAGGTAATTGCAAAACTTTAGAGTTTTTGCTATTACCTAATATGATTTGAGGGTCAAAAGCCTCAAAATTTATAATTGATGAATAGTGCTGTATCTATATTCGATTTGGCGTCGACCGGCCGAGAACACTGTTCATATATCGTCAAGACTCTAGCCAAAAATCATACCAGCAGGCTTGATTTTTGTGCTGATAAGAGGCTTGTAAGAGATATAGTGTTTGAGGGTAAGGCAG
>JAQZAX010000036.1 GCA_029239455.1 Anaerocolumna sp. | reverse complement strand
AAGCCCTCCAGGCAGGATGCGCATGACGCGCTAAGGAAATTTGTCACAGATGTGACAGCGCGTCAGCGCTAGAGTCTGGCAAGCCAGACTCTTTCTTGTTTTCTCTAAGCATCATTGCTTTTATTTATTTTTTTTCTAATTACTTCTGAACGTTAATCGAACTTCGTATCATACCCATCCAGCAGCTATATCCAAATTGTCCTGCTTCTGTTGGTGTAAATTCAATCACATTCTCACCTTCTTGCAGCTTCTGAACAACTCCATATTCAGGAATAATAATTTCATTATTGCATCCGTTTAGGGTACCCGGTTCTGCTACAATCGTCCATTTCACAGGAGTTCCTGCTTTTACCGTAATCTTGGGATACGTTCCAAATTCAAGTGGCGTAGTTAAGGTCTGATATTCCCCTTCCATCTGGCTTACATTCCCCTCCCCTGCCTGTGTCTGAATCTGTGGCACTGTAATTCCAGATAATGCTAAACCATTGCGTAACATTCCAAAACCAAGAACTACAACCAGGATAGCACAAAAAGATAACAGTTTTTCTGTAAACCTCTTATTTAGTTTACTACTTAAGGCACCTAGCCCAAACATTAATGGTACCGTTCCAAGGCTAAAAAGAAACATGGATAACGCTCCATTGAAAAAACTTCCCGAGGAAAGAGCGAATAATTGCATGCTTTGTAGCGGTCCGCATGGCATGAGTCCATTTAATAATCCGACATAAAAAGAAGAGTGACCTCTGTTCTTTCCCTTCATTAACTTTCTTCCTATAGCTTTCGGCATTTTAATCTGAAACCTTCGAAGCCATGGAAACACATTGAGCATATTCAGTCCCATTATAATCATAAAAATGCCGGCAAATAGGGCTATGATGCCTCGAAAACTGCCTGGCGGGCTGATTACAGAGCCCAGAGCACCAACCAGACCTCCAATTACCGTATAAGAAACTACTCTGCCCAGGTTATACATAATATTTGGTAGAATAGCAGACTCTTTTTTCTTTGCAGAATTCACGCTTTGTGCCAGATTAATTCCGCCGCACATTGCTACACAGTGCAAAGAAGTAAGTAACCCAATTACAAATAACATACCATATCCAATATTATTTTGTACCTGTGGAAAATAATTTGTAAAGTTTAAGAGACCTAAACGCTTTAGTATTACATACCCTCCAAGAAGTATAATTAAGATGGAAAGTGCGTCTGTATTTTCAGCAAGTTTTGACTTTTTTTCTTCCTCAACTACCTGATAATCAAGCTTTTGAATCGCTTCTTTTATTATCTTCAAGGATGTTTTCATTTCATCATAAAAGAAGCTTACTTCCCCTTTACCAAAACTTACTTTAATCTGATTCACACCATCTAATTTTGATAGTGCTTTTTCAATTATTATTTCGCAGTGTGCGCAGCTCATACCCGAAATCTTTAATTTTGTTCTTTCTTGCTTTAGATTCACTTGCTTCACTAGAACTTCTTCCAGTTTTCGAATCTAACAGCATTCTCTTCCAGTAACTGTGCAGGTATTATGATCTCTGTATCAGTTACCGTTGCTTCATCAGACATAATAGGTACAGGGTTACAACCGCCGCGCTCTTTCCCAATCATATCTAAACTATATATATTGCCGCAGTTCTGACATTGAAAAGTATCCCCTTGCTGTTTAAAAAATGCATAAGGACTTCCGTTACATACCTGACAGGTATCAAAGGCAGTACGAATAGTGCCGTCAGAAGCTTTAACAGCAAACAATGCCATATCAGTTCCATTGGAATTATACTGATAGAAAGTAGCAGTTTCTGTAATATCTGCAATTGGAATGACTACATCACCATTTTCATTGACTTCTGCCTGTACTCCATTATCACTAGAAGCAGTTGCTTCTTCAGAAGCCGTATCTTTAGCAGAGCTTGAATCATTTGCATTAGTTGCAGTTGTTTCTGCAGCAACCGTTTCTACAGTAGTAGTATCTCCTTTTTCTTTCTCTGGAAGAAAAAATACAACAGCCAGTGCTATTACTATGACTGCGCCTGCCATAAGAAGCAGTGAATTATTTTTATTACTATTTATTTTATTTGACATTTTTTACACCCATTACATATCGCAGGTAGGCCTGCAATATTGCCACAAATAAAAATGAGTGAAAGATTCACACTGTGGCAACCTTTCTTTTTCTAAATTTTCTTTCACTCTTCCATACATGCCAGGGCGGCTCCGCCTTCCAGCAAAAATAATCAATGACATTCTTCCAAATTTATACTGAAATCTCTTCCGAATGCTATTCCATTGTCATTTCCAATTGCATCACTTTCTCCTACTACGCTTTCTGATTGAATACCATCTTCTGTATCAGAAGGTATCTGAGAAAAGTTACTTACACAGGTATCATAAAGTGATAAATAATAAGCCTTATCATCTTCACTTATCTTCCCTTGTGCAATGTATTCATCTAGTTCCTGTTCATAAACAGCTCTTTCTTTTAAATTACCGTTTTCATCTAACATATTTCCAAATTCTAAGTTGCAGCAATTATAGCTGCTAGTAGTTGTATCCCCGCTATTTTCAGGTATATTGAATGTTTCAGCTGAATCATTTTCAGATGTTTCTGTCGTAGCAATTACAGGCAAAGTAACAGCTTCCGTATTTATATTATTTAGTTGTACCGCCTGTGTAGTCTGTTCTTTCTTCGTTTCATTTTCATTGATTACTTTTTCATAGTAAGCATAGCCTGTTTTAGCTATGGTTAATGACATTGCAATTGCCAAAGTTATTATCACTGTCTTTTTCTTCATTACAAAACCTCCATAAATCTTTTTCTTGTATTATAAAAAAGATTTATGGAGGTATTATGAAGATAGTTATGAAAATATAAATATGGTTCAGAATTAAATATTATTATTTTTTATTTTGATTTGTAATTTTGTTTAAATTGCAACAATCCATTTTTTGTGTTCCGAATGTTTGTTGATTTTCTTTTGCCAAATCTTCCAGAAATTTTTGAACTGATTTCTTTAATTTTTTCATCATATTTTTTATCTGCTCCTTTACTTCATGACTCTTTAGTAATACGAGCCCTCTGCTTACATTTTATAGCTCTTAGAGAATTTAAATAAATATACAGTTACTTAAGGGAATTGAAGTTTATTTTATACATAAAAAATACAGACCACTTTTGTCCCTGTCCCCTCTTCACTTTCAATGCTTATTTTACCTTGATTCGCTTCTATCAACGATTTCGCGATGGTAAGTCCGATTCCGGTTCCACCCGTACCACGATTTCTTGATAAGTCACTTCTATAAAATCTTTCGAATATATACTTAAGATCTTTTTCTGGAATACCAATTCCCGTATCTTCCACCGTAGCCTGAATGAATCCACTTATTTTTATGAGGGAGATAACAATGTTTCCATTTTCATTGGTATATTTATATGCATTTGATACCAGATTAACAAAAATTCGATTTAAGTGATCTTCATCTGCTTCAAGAAAAACATCATTTTCAACTGCAATATTTGCTGTAATATTTTTCCCCATAAACATGGGCTGATATTTTTCTGCTATATTCTTTATTAATTTAGACAGATTTACCTGGCTTTTATTTATTTTTATCTCTTCACCCTCTATAATTGATAAATCGGATAGTTCCTTTATGAGACCAGTCAGACGCAATATCTCTTCATGAACCATACCAAGCCTATATTCATCAGGTTCCCATATCTTGTCCATAAAGGCCTCTATATGACTTTGAAGTGTTGCAAGTGGAGTTCTAAGTTCATGGGCCATATCTGATGTCATTCTTCTTCTTAATAGTTCCTGATAATTGAGTTTTTCAGAAAGTTCCAGTATGGACCTGGATAGCTCATTTAATTCATACGTATCTGTTGCTACCGCTTGTAACTGCTTATACTTTCCATTTCGTATTAATTTCGTATTATTTATGATCAAATAGATTGGCTCCAAAAACTTTTTCGAAATGCGTGTACTTAGTAGCATAGAGATAATGACTGAGAAGATAAATGCAATTGCAAATACTATATTAATGGTACTTAAAAAATGCTGATCTTCAATGGAGGAAATAATGCTTCCTGGTCTTCCGACCTCAATGGAACCAATCACTTCACCTTTATATTTAAGTGGATAGTTTTTATAAGCAAGACTGCTTTCATTGATCAGTTCCCCACCCATATCCGTAATCAGATGAGAAGTGCTGCTGTTCCAAATTACATTATCCTGCATATCCCTTAATCGAACAGCCACAGATTCACTAAAAGTATAATGAACCATACTCATAAGGGCCTGTGAATTTAACTGATTGTAATCGCTATAAACCTGTTCCACATACTGTACTACTTTTTGGTCATCTCTGATTCGTGATTCTTTTAGGTAGTTTGAGAAAAAGAGGGTAATGCTGAGATTGGCAATTACGGTAATAAATGCTATACATAACATGGAAATAAAAATAAAATACTTACCTAATTGTTTGTTTATTTTAATCATATCAGCTTTTTCCCTCTTCCGGTCAAAAGTTACTCCATATGACCGCTTTCTTTTTCTTCTATGGTAGATTCATTCATAGCTTTCTTTTTATTACCATTAAACATCATAAACATCATTCCTCCCATCATAATAGGGCAGATAAAAGGGGCGATAACTCCTAAGAACGTTGCTAATTGTGGACTCAGCTTCGTTACAAATGGAAGTGATAATATGATAATTATAGGTAACCCACAGCAAACTATCATATGAAGCATATGCTTAATAGGACTATGTTTGTGTGAGCACTCTTTTCCTTCTTTGTTACAGTTCATAAATAATAACCTCCTATATTTGATTTATTTTTGTTGAAACATAGAATTTCTATAAAGCTTTCTATATTTTCAATTAAGTATAAACCATGAATATGTAGGTATTATGAAGAACAACCATAATATTGCTTTACTCTATCTTCACTCTAGCTTTACTCTAGCTTTACTCTAGCTTTGCTTTACTCTATCTTTGCTTTACTTGATTTTTTTACCCTGATTTTGCTTAGTTTAAGTCTTCTCCGCCAAATTTGTAACCGATTCCCCGAACTGTTACAATATATTTTGGATTTGCACTATCCTCTTCTATTTTACTGCGCAGATTTTTGATATGAGAATCAATGGTACGTTCAAACCCATCAAAGTCTACTCCAAATGCGATTGAAATAAGTTCATCTCTTGTAAATGATTTTTTCGGATACTTTACTAGTGTGGATAATAGTTTAAATTCGTTGGGAGTTAATTTAACAATAGTCCCGGATTTTTTAACTATAGTCTCATTAAAATCAATGATTAAATCATTGTTATTCCAGCTCATTATATTAAACAGCGGCGAAATTCCATCTTTACATCTTCTAAGAAGACTACCAACTCTTACGACTAACTCTCTCGGGCTAAATGGCTTGGTCAGATAGTCGTCTGCGCCAATATCAAAACCATTTATTTTATCATTCTCCTGGGATTTAGCGGTTAACATAATAATTGGTATCCTTGATTTTTTACGTATCTTTTGACAGATTTCCTCTCCTGAAATTTTAGGAAGCATTAAATCAAGTACAACTAAATCCGGCTGGACCGATTCAAATAATTTTAATGCCTGCTCGCCGTCAAAAGCCGTAAATACTTTATAATTACTATTTTCTAAATAAGCTTTTACAGCCTCCACAATTTTAATTTCATCATCAACTACCAATATTTTAATCGCATCCGTCTTCATGTTGGTTCCTCTCACATTTCAATTCTTATAAAACAGAAGTTCTAATTCTTTTTTTTGGTTACAAATAATTGACAGGTTTTACACCCTTTAGAAATAGTATCTCCCAATTGATATTCAAAATCATCATATGTGCTAATGATTCCTCTGTCACCATCCATGGCAATATCACAATATTCTGCAATATCTTCATCCTTGATACCAAGCTTTTGCCATGCTGCTACCAATGGGCAATAGTGAAAAGTAACTGTTAATTGATCCTCTGTTACTTCTGTCTCCATATCAAATATTTTTCTTGTATTCTCAGGAAGAAAAGCTTCGGTAAATACACTTAAATCACTGGTTTTTGGTAGTTTACTCTCTCCATGGAATGCTCCACAGCGATAAATTGCATCTCTTGCAAATGTAGTATCCAGTCCACGTTTTTTTGCTTCCTCAATTAATAATGCAAACCATGTTGCACGGTGTTCGATTGCCGAACGCAGCTCCTCAATATGGGTTCCATGTTCTGTTTTTTTATTTGTTATCATAATTTACACCTTCTGCATATCGCAAGTAGTCCTGCGATACTGCCACAAATTAAAGGGAGTGAAAGAATCACACTGTGGCAACCTTTCTTTTTCTAAATTTTCTTTCACACTTATCTCACCTCTCCTAAATATGCTTTTTTAACACCACTGTGGTTAAGTAAATGTTCTGTCGTACCTGATAATTTTACAATACCATTTTCAAGTACATAGGCTCTGTTAGCTATACGTAACGCCATTGTGGCGTTTTGTTCTATTAATAAAATACTGATCCCCTTTTGATTGATATCTTTTATCATCTGAAAAATTTGCTTTACCAGATTAGGTGCAAGACCTAAAGAAGGCTCGTCGAGTAACAATAGTTTGGGTTTACTCATAAGTGCTCTTGCAATTGCAAGCATCTGCTGCTCTCCCCCTGACATGGTTCCTGCCAATTGCTTCTTTCTTTGAGCAAGTCTTGGAAACATCTGATACATTTCTTCCATCGCTGCTTTTATTTCGTTTTTATTTGAAATGGAATAGGCTCCTACTCTTAAGTTTTCTTCCACAGTAAGCCTAGGAAGAATTCCCCTTCCCTCTAGGGATATACTGATACCTTTCCGAACAATTTCATTTGGCCGGTTATTAGTAATGTCTTTGCCCTCAAATAATACCTTACCAGAGGCAGGAGAAACAATTCCAGTAATAGAACCAAGAAGTGTACTTTTCCCTGCTCCATTGGATCCAATTAAACTAATGATTTCACCCTCATTAACTTCAAGGCTGATTCCTCGTAATGCTTTTATTTTACCATAACTGGTATGTAAATCCACTACTTTTAATAAACTCATAGATCGACCTCGCTCTCTCCAAGATAAGCTGTTGCTACCTGCTTATTTCCCTGAATTTCCTGTGGAAGTCCTTCCGCTATTTTCTTACCATAATCTACAACGTAAATATAATCCGATAAATTCATAACCACATTCATATCATGTTCAATTAATAGAATGGTATAACCCTGTTTTTTTAAATCCAGTATAAATTGTCTAAGTTCCTCTGATTCTTTTGGATTCATTCCTGCTGCCGGCTCGTCAAGCAGTAGGAGTTTTGCACCAGTGGCTATAGCTCTGGCAATTTCTAATTTACGCTGTTCTCCATAAGGAAGGTTATCTGCATAATCATTTAATCGGCTAGAAAGTCCAACTTCATCCAATAATTTAGCTGCAAACTGTATTTTCTCTGACTCCTCTTGTCGAAAGCGTCTGATTCGTAAAAATCCGTCCACTAATCTATATCTTGTCTGAATATGGGTTCCTACCAGAACATTCTCAATTACCCTCATATCTGGAAATAACCGAATATTTTGAAATGTCCTTGCTATTCCTGAAGATACGATTTTTTGTGGAGCTAATCCATTGATTTGCTGACCCTGAAAATAAATTTCACCCTCTCCTGGCTGATAGATACCGGTTAGTATATTAAAGATAGTAGTTTTACCTGCACCGTTGGGGCCAATTATACTAACTACCTGCCCCTCTTCTACTTTAAAATCAAGACCATCTACTGCGGTCAATCCTCCAAATTGAATGGATATATTTTTAACTTCTAGAAATGCCATGTTTACCACTCCTTTTTTGTCTTTCCTGTGCATTTACCGGCACCTGAAATGGAAGGGTTGTTCTCCATCCAAGTAACCCTTGTGGACGAAATCGCATCATGAAAATTAAAACCAGACCATATACTACAAAGCGCCATTCCATTAAAGGTCTAGCTATTTCCGGAAATACAATTAATAATATGGAACCAAAAAACATTCCCCTTATTGTTCCCATACCGCCAAGAATAACGATACTTAAAATTAATATGGATACGTCAAAGGTAAAGGAGTTATGATCAATATAGGAAACCAGGGTGGCATAGTATCCACCTGCAAGTCCTGTAATAACTGCGGATAGAATAAAGGCGAGTATTTTATATCGTGCTGTATAAATGCCCATCATAGAGGCTGCCAGTTCATTTTCCTTAATCGCATGTAATGCTCTTCCTAACTTTGACTTTTTTATCGCGATACATAAAAATGTAATGAGAAAAAGTAGAATCAGCATAAAATAATACATTCCGTGATTTGCCAAGGTTAAATCTATTCCAAAAAAGCTTGGACGGGGAATATTTCTTAACCCCAAGGTACCGTTGGTCACAGGCTCCCAATTCATAATAATCATTTTAACAATTTCTGCAAATCCAAGTGTTACAATTGACAAATAGGTTCCCGTAAGTCTTAATGTCGGTAAGCCCAGTAATAATCCGCAGATTCCTGTAATTATCATTGCAATAAATGCTGCAGGTATAAAATGTATTTGTAATTTTAACATTAAGATTGCTGTTACATAAGCACCGATGGCAAAAAACCCAGAGTGACCTAAAGATACTAACCCGGTATACCCTGTCAGAATATTAAGACCTAATGCCAGCATAGTATAGATACCAATCATTATGATGATACGCATTACATATTGGGATAGCCCCAGGTAAGGTAATCCAAGTAATAAGAGTAGAAAAACTGCTCCTAAGGGATATCGGTACTTATATACCAATTCTTCTAAATTAAATTTACCAGTGAAATGCTCCATATTCTACACCTTTTCTATCCCTTTCTTACCAAATAGCCCTGCCGGACGAATAACAAGCACAAGTATCAGTATGATAAAAGCAACGGAATCACGATAGGCTGAGCCAAAAAGAGAAGCTGCAATCGCCTCTGCCACACCAATAACCAATCCTCCAACGATGGAACCATGAAAGAGTCCAATCCCGCCAAGAACCGCAGCGGCAAATGCTTTTAAGCCCACTACAAATCCCATGGTCGGATAAACAATCTGATAATAACCACTAATTAATATACTTGCAATTGCTGCTGAGGCACCACCAAGAAAAAATGTGAAGGCAATGATAAAGTTCGTATTAATTCCCATGAGGCTTGCTATTTTTTCACTTTGTTCTACAGAACGCATGGCAAGTCCAATCTTGGTAAACTTAACAAGTAGGGTTAATACCAATAAAAGTATAACTGATGCAATAAACATCACAATCTGCATGGAGCTAACCTGGGCCCCGGCAATGGTAATCATTTTAGATGGAAACAACTCTGGAAAGGTTTTTTTCTCGCTGCCAAATGCCATCATGAGAAGATTCTGAATAATATAAGAAATACCGATTGTAGTAATTAAGGATGATATACCCGGAGAATTTTTCTTTCTTAAGGGACTTAAAGCCATTTTATCAATTAGAATCCCCAATAATCCGGTCAGCACCACACCAAGAATAATGGCAGGTGCTAATCCAAAATGATAACTAACAAAAAGAATGACCATATGTGCTCCAAAGGCGTATACCGACCCATGAGAAAAATTTACTAATCGCAAAATGCCAAACACCAGGGAATAACCTACGGCAATTAGTGCATAAGCCATGCCAAGTGCCAACCCGTTAAATGCTTGCTGTAATATCATGTGTTAGTTCTCCTTTCTGGTCATTGTAACTTCCCATTTATTTACCGCTTACATCACTAAAACGTATAAATTTACCGTCTTTTACGACTAACTTCGTATACTCTTTTGATGCATCCCCAATCTCATCAAACTGTGTTTCACCCGTTATACCAGGATAAGAAATAGCATTTAGTGTATCTCGAAGGGATTCTCTGTCGGTGGAACCGTTCTGTTTTACCGCTTCTAGCAAAATTCCGATAGAATCATAGGCTTGCGCCGCTAACGCAGAGGGTTCACTGCCAAATTCTTCAGTATAAGTATCAACAAATTTTCTAACGGCTGGGTCAGTGGAATCAGCATAAAAACTAACTGGGAATATAATTCCTTCTGCAGCTTCACCACCTAATTCAATTAGCTGCTGTGCATAAGCATTAGATAATCCTATGACTTGAATCTCTGGATCAACTGCTTTGTACTGCTTTGCCAAAGGTGCTAATAAAGAATACATACCAACACCGATTACTGCTTCTGCCCCTGCCTCTTTTAGTTTAGCAATGGCCAAACTATAGTCATCAGATCCTTCTAATACATCTTCACGTCCAACAAGTGTCAGGGATGGATTATTCCCAAATATATCAGCTGCAATATCTCCAGCTGTTGTTCCCCAGTCTGTTTTAATTGCAACAACACCTACTTTTGAAAGCTTAAGGTCATTCACCAGAACATCTTCAATTACTCCAAATTCACTGCTAATAACTGAATTGTTTCGGAATATATAATCACCAATGGAGGAATAATCCGGGTGAGAAGCTGTATTGGAAATTTCAATATATTTGTTTTCATTATAAGTTGGAGCAGCTACCATACTTACACCGGAAGCAAAGTGTCCCAGTACACCGATGATTTCGGGATCACTCACAATTTTTTGTGCAATTGACGCTGCCTCATCTCCTGAATTTTTATCATCATAGGATACGAGTTCAACTTCGCGTCCAAGAACTCCACCGTTTTCATTCCATTCATCAACTTTAATCTGAGCTGCAAGTAAGAAGCTCTTTCCATATTCTGCGTTATCACCTGTCATAGGAAATGCAACTGCTATCTTTAATGGTCCATCCTGTGAGCTTTCCTTAGTAGAAGCACACCCACTTAATAAAGAAATTGATACTACCAAAACTAAGAACAAACTAACAATTTTTTTCATAATAAATCCTCCACATTTTAATTTATAGTTAAATTATGTAATTCCTAAAACATTTACAACATCGCCTTTGATTTAATGCGTACATAAACTTCCTCTCCTTTCCAATTCCTACTAATCATATATGAATTGATTCGTTTGAATTATAATATCCACAAGCAATATTGTCAAGATATTTTTTCATATTAAACCTATAGGAATTAAATATTCAAACTTGACTATTTTGCTTTCATAGGATATCATCTTACATAACATACTTTAGATATCGTAATAAGATATCATACATATTTGATAGAAAGAGGGCTGTTATATGCAATATCATTTCAATACAAAGTGTCTTTATGGTAATAATGAGAAAGTAATCGAAGAAAGTACGGGAGCAATTAGTTTTCCAATCTACCAAACTGCAACTTTCGCACATCCTGGAGTTGGACAAAGTACTGGTTATGATTACTCTAGGCTGCAGAATCCAACAAGAGAACAATTGGAGAAAGTAATCGCTTCTTTAGAATTTGGATACGATGCCATCGCCTTTAGCTCCGGTATGGCAGCGGCCAGTGCACTGATGGAATTGTTTGAGCCAGGCAGCCATCTGGTTGTTTCTGAAGATCTCTATGGTGGAACCATTCGAATCTTTAATCATATCAATAAGAAAAATGGGATCGAGATTAGCTACGTGGACACGTCAGATAGTTCAAAGATAAAAGCTGCCATACAGCAAAATACAAAGGCAATCTTTATTGAAACTCCTACTAACCCCATGATGCATGTAACAGATTTAAGAGCAGTTAGTGAAATTACTAAAGAATTTGGTCTTTTATTTATTGTAGATAATACTTTCTTATCACCTTACTTTCAGAATCCAATTAACCTGGGTGCAGATATTGTGCTTCATAGCGGAACTAAATTTTTAGGAGGGCATAATGATACCATTGCTGGATTTCTTGTTGTTTCAAATCAAGAATTATCTGATAAAATCCGCTTTATCCTAAAGACCACCGGCGCTGGCCTCTCTCCTTTTGACAGCTGGCTGATTCTGCGGGGAGTAAAAACATTATCCATTCGTATGGAAAGACAACAGGAAAATGCTATGGGTATTGCTCAATGGCTAAAATCACATTCTAAAGTGGCTTCCGTATATTATGTTGGACTTCCAACTCATCCGGGATACGAACTTAACAAAAAGCAATCCTCTGGATATGGCAGTATGATATCCTTTCACGTTGATTCGAAAGAAACTGCCATTTTGTTATTGGAAAAAGTTCAATTAATACAATATGCAGAAAGTCTTGGAGGCGTAGAAAGTTTAATTACCTATCCGATGCTGCAGACCCACGCCGATGTCCCTGTAGAAGAGCGAGAAGCCAAAGGTATTAATGATTGTTTTCTTCGTTTGTCCGTTGGCATTGAATATATTGATGATTTATTAATGGATCTGGAACAGGCTTTTGAATAAAATCACTTGACAGTTACCAAAATTAAGAATAAAATGAGTAGGTAAAACTTTGAAAGGTATGAATTATAATGACTAATACACTTAGATGGATAAAATTTGAATCTATAATGATCGCACTATTTTTTGTTAAAGGGATAAGTGCGCCTAAATTTAATAGATTCAATCGATACCATTTAAGAAGTTTGGAGTATTCATATTAATTAATAGATTAGTAATCTATATAACAATATTGATATCCCAAGGCTGAATGGCTTTGGGATTTTTTGCGTTCATTTTTATAAAGCGCTGACAAAAACTAGAAAGAAAGGATGGGGCAACCCATATCGCATCCAGCGACAGGTATTAACTTTATGTTAGAACTTAGTGTGAATAATTTAGTAAAATATTACGGAGCAAATAAGATATTTGAAAATATCTCCTTTGAAATAAAAACAGGGGAAAGAATCGGGCTCATTGGCCAGAATGGCTGTGGTAAAACGACAATTATGAAAATAATAATGAGTCAGGAAGATTATCAAGGTGGAGATATTACTTATCGTAAAGATATTAAAATAGGATATTTAAATCAAATACCAACTTATGATGATAATACAAAAGCATTAGATGTCATCCGTTCCGCTTTTTTAGAAGTTTTTCAGATTAAAAACCGTATGAAAGAATTAGAAAAGCAATTGGAATATTTAATGGATTCCGAGTTGGAAAAGGCAATCCTTTTTTATGGGAAACTAACGGAGGAATATGAACGAAAGGGGGGGTACCATACCGAAATCAAAGTGAATAAAATTACCGAAGGTCTTAAGATTAATGATCAGAAGAAAGAGATGTTTTTTAACCAATTAAGCGGTGGGGAAAAAACCAGGGTTATTTTAGCCAAAATTCTATTAGAAGAACCTGACATTCTTCTACTTGATGAACCTACCAACCACTTGGATTTTATCACTATAACCTGGCTGGAAGGATTTCTTAAGGAGTATAAAGGTTCCGTACTAATTATCTCTCATGACCGGTATTTTCTTGATAAAGTAGTAAACAGAATTGTTGAATTAGAATTTTCGAAAACAAATGAATATCTGGGGAACTATAGCTACTACGTAGTTGAAAAAGAAAGACGTTTTTTAATTGATTTAAGAAATTATCAGAATCAGCAAAAGAAGATTGAGCAGATGGAAAGGCAAATAGAACGCTACCGAATCTGGGGGGAAATGAGGGATAGTGATAAGATGTTTAAAAAGGCAAAGGAACTGGAAAAACGTCTTGAGAAAATGGATGTTCTTGATAAGCCAGCTTTTGAAAACCGAAAAGTTCGTTTTGGTAACAATTCTATTCATCGTACCGGAAAAATAGTATTCGATCTTGAGCATGTGAAAAAATCATTTACAGATAAGGCTCTGTTACAGGATATAAATTTTACAATCTATTATCAGGATAGCGCTTGTATTATAGGTCAGAACGGCGGCGGAAAATCAACCCTGTTAAAGCTTATCGTAGGTGAATTGGAGCCGGAAGAAGGTATCGTCAAAATCGGTTCACAAGTAAAAATTGGATACCTGCCACAGCATGTAATTTACGAAAATGAAGAACAAACTTTAGTAGAATATTTTTCTGCTCTTCACAATATCACATATGAAACTGCCAGGTCTCAACTAGCAAGAGCATTATTTTTTAAAGAGGATGTGAATAAGAAGATAAAATTCCTATCCGGTGGAGAAAAAAGCAGACTTCGGCTATGTTCCTTAACTTTTGAAGGAGTTAATGTAATGATTTTAGACGAGCCGACCAATCATCTGGATATTGATTCAAGGGAGGTACTTGAAGAGACTTTATCTACCTTTGAAGGCACCTTATTGTTTGTATCCCATGACCGGTACTTTATCAATAAAATAGCAGACAAAATTCTGGCCATTGAAAATAATAGGGTTAAAGTCTATTCTGGTGATTTTACAGACTATTTGGATGAATATGCAAAGACAATTACTTCTATAGAAGAAACTGCTAAGCTGGTAACCAAAACGCCCATAAAAAGTGTTGAAAAGGAGTCCCCTGCTTCAATTCAGCAAAGACCAGTATCTTTAAGAAAAATTGAAGAACTGGAACACACTATCAATGACATGGAAGAACAGTTGAAAGAGTTACAGGAACTGATAGAGGAATACAATACAGATATGATTAAGTTAAATGCTTTATTTCAGGAGAAGGCACTACTGGAAAAAAGTCTAAACTTAGCTTATGAAAAGTGGGAACAAATGCAACTTATATAAAAGTTACTATCACCTATTCTCTAAAACATAATAATAATTAATTATGTATCTGAGGAATAAAATCTTCAGAATTATAAATAATGCTGTATCTGTATGCTATTTTGCATCAACCCACCTAGGGTGAGGAAGCAAACAGCAAATAGATACAGCGTTATTTATTCAGTAAATAAATTAAGACTTTTAACATCATTCATTTAGTAAATAAATAAAACTTTTGAGACTTTTGAACCTCGTTCTTAATATACATTAATTCGGCTTAACCCACCAAACTCATTTTGGCAATGTTCAAGGCACAATACACCCTCACTAATTGCTTCAGTCACATTATCTTTAATGTTATTGTGATGTATCGTCTCAATATTATTATCTAGGGTTCCCAATAATAATTGAGCTTTATAAAACGCATCCAGTGCATTTTCCAAATATTTATATCGTTCTTCCCACTGATGGTATAATTCTTCTTCATAATGAGGTTCCTGATAGTTCAAATAATCCAGCCTAGCTTCAACTACTTTAATCACAGATTTTAATAACCATCTATTATTAATGTCCAGAATTGATATAGCTTCTAATAATTTCATATTTTACACCCACCTCATATCGCAGGTAGTCCTGCGATACTGCCACAAATAAAAAAGAGTGAAAGAATCACACTGTGGCAACCTTTCTTTTCTAAATTTTCTTTCACTTTTTATTCTCCTATCTGTCTTTTTACTACTTTCTATATTTATTTACTAAAATCCATTTTTATTCATAATTTATTTATAAAAGTTATGAATAAAAATTGTGAATAAAATTATAAGTAAAAAAGAATAGACAGGTTTATATTATTTCACGCTGGATTTTGATTATTTCTCCTTCCGTATTGCTTTCTATAAAATTTACAACATGATCTATTATACTATCCGCCTGGGTCGTGTCACCAGCCATCCCTGCAACTCCTAAAACAATTAATTGATGTTTATCCTGCTCTTCAACCTCAGCGATTGATACATTAAATTTATTACTAACTTTCCCACAAAGGCTTTTTACAACCATTCGCTTTTCTTTTAAAGAGTGAACCCATGGTGTATGGATACTAATTTTAATTACAGCAATTATCATAATTTACACCCACCGCATATCGCAGGTAGACCTGCGATACTGCCACAAATAAAATGGAGTGAAAGATTCACACTGTGGCAACCTTTCTTTTGATAAATTTTCTTTCACTCTTTTCTCCTCTTATTCATGTCAAATACTATTAATCCAGACACTTTTATGTCTGCCATTTGTAGCTCTTAAATCAGCACCGAGTGCTTTATAGTGGACCATTTTCTTTCTATAAAATGAAATATTCCTATATGTGAAAACAGAGGAAAATGTCACAATATTTGGACACTTCCCTCCTTAAGTAAAGAATTATTAAATTAATTTAAAATGTCTAATCCGGTACGCCAACCATAATAGAAGTCGCCTTAGCGTATTATATCCTATTGGGGTTATATTATACAATATAATAAATGATTAATTTATCATTAATAAAAGTAAGTTACTAAAAATCTGCCATTACCGAATAAAATTCGTAAATACTTTCTCTTCCCGTTCTTCTGGGATGATAGTCTCTTTCCCATGTTCCGCTAGTTTCATGAGCCAGGCCATATTTTTTCCAAGTACTCGCATTATCTGCTTTCCTTCTTCATCCTCCAATACCTCCCCCGGTTTTGTTCCGTGTATGACATTCCAATAATTTGAAGTCGGCATAAGCATTTCGGAGTAATTTATATAATTGTTTAACTGTTCAAATGTAGGAACTCCTCCGGAACGTCTGACTGCAACTACAGATGCTCCAACCTTATGTCTTAGCATTCCGCTGCTTGCAACGTAAAATGCTCTGTCAAGGAAGGATTTCATTGTTCCAGGTATAGCAGAATAATGAACTGGAGAACCTAATATAATACCGTCTGCTTCTTTCATTTTCAGTATCCATTCATTTACCTCGTCATTATCTATGACACATTTCCCATTTTTATTCTTCCTACAGCCATTACATGCAAGACATCCTCTAATTATTTTATTACCTACATGAACAATTTCAACTTCTACGCCTGCCTTATTAAGTTCATCAGCTACCAACCTTATAGCATGATATGTATTACCTTCCTTATGTGGGCTTCCATTAAATGCAACAACCTTCATGTTTCCTCCTATCTGCGTGATTTTCACACATTAAAATTTAAAGTTATTATATTGCGATTCATATTTTTTAGCAAGTACGCACTTTTTAGTTAGTATCTAACCTATAGGTAAGATTTGTTAGCATTACTCTTTCACCTGCTGCAAAAGGGAGGTATATTACTTGATAGGTTATATTATTTGTTATATAATGAATCATGGTCTACAAGAACTTTAAACCAAATACAAGAAGTTAAGAAAGGTTGTAAAATGATAACTGTTAATGGGAAAAAATATATTTGCTTATTGGATTATGCAATGGATTTTATCAGGGGAAAATGGAAAGCGGTCATATTATGCCATTTGTATAATGAACCAAAAAGATTTCTTGAACTCCAACGCATGACAAAGGGTATCAGCCAGAAGGTCTTAAATGAGAAACTCGTAGAATTGGTTAATGACGGCCTTTTAGATAAATTAATCTATGCAGAAGTTCCTCCAAAAGTAGAATATTATCTTACAGATAAAGGAAAAGACCTTGCAAAGATTATTAAAGAAATTGAGGATTGGTCGATTAAATATTATTCTGATTTAGATGGGAAATGCATAATGTAAGGAAAAGCAAGATAACATTATTGTTCCTCTCTTTTCCTTACATTTACTTATATTATTTAAATAAACTCATGACTGCCCCATTGTAGAGAATTGATTTTGATGCTAATAAATTGTTATCTTCTTCTTTTATTAGGTTTGTGCTTTCGTCTAAGAACTTTTCTAGAAATGCAAGATAATCTTCGTAGGAAAAAAGATGATCTAGTTCCTGCAAATAGCTTTCTTTATCTTCTTTATTAATAATATGATAACTTGGCAGAGTACTTCTCGTTGTAACAGAAGGTGCAACAGAAGCTGCTCCTGTAGTTGTAGAATTACCTGTAGTTGTAATATTACCAGCAGTAACCTCCTGATTCATATAGGCAGAAACCTTTTTTACATAATTCTGTGTTTCTTCAAAAGGTGGTATTCCACCATATTTAGCAACATTACCACTTCCTGCATTATAAGCCGCTAATGCTAAGCTAGTATTACCGTCATATTTTTTTAACAGCTGTGAGATATACTTAGCTCCACCCATAATATTTTGCTCTGCATCAAAAGAGTCTGTCACTCCTAACTCTGCTGCTGTTGCCGGCATAAGCTGCATAACTCCTTGGGCTCCGCATCTTGATACTGCATTAGGGTCAAAGTTTGATTCCGCTTTCCCAATTGCTTTCAATAAATTAACCGGTACGTTATATTCTTTGGCTGCTTGCTCAAAAATGGCATCTAAACTTTTCGTTTCTCCAAGGAAAGAGGAAAAACTAGTTTTACTGGTTGTTTTATTACTTGTATTTATATTGTAATTCGTATTCTTATTATCGATTGATGAAATTCCATTGACACCTGACATGTTTTCTCCTTTGTATACCATTAAGACAGTGATATATTTCTTATATTAACAACTTATATTTACAACTTATATTTACAACTTATATTTACAACTTATATTTACAATATAAATCTTACACTATATTACATTATTTTTCAACAATACTTTTCAAATTTTATCGCATAAAAGCAGGGAACGAATCCCTGCTTTTACTTTTGTCCCATATTTTTCGCTTGAATTTTCAGATAAAACTATCTTCTACCTGAATCCTTGGGTAGTAATACTTCGTTGCCTCCTAAAGCCTCCATAATACCATCTCCTATATTCTGGTTAACAATTCTAGCTGCCTTGTAGTCTTGAGACATAAACTACATTATTTATTATTTCATTTTTATTTTTTATTATTCAATAAATTGCAAATAAGATTCTGGCTTGCCAGACTTTTGTGCTGACGCGCTGTCACTTTAGTGACACATTCCCTAGCGCGTCATGTGCTTCCTCGCGGAGCGTTTTTTACTTTATAGGACGCAATTTACTATAATGATTTGAGGGTCAAAAGCCTCAAAATTTATAAATGATGAATAGTGCTGTATATATATTCGATTTGGCGTCGACCGGCCGAGAACACTGTTCATATAT
>JAQZAX010000168.1 GCA_029239455.1 Anaerocolumna sp. | reverse complement strand
CTAAGGCTTCACCACTAAGCTTTAGTAACACTCTTTTATACTTACTCATTCCTACAAACTCCTCTTATACTATTCAAATATATTATCAATATCAATGGCAGCATAAGCAAGGGAACAGAATCCTTCGATTACTGCGCCGTTATTAATTTGAACAGATTGCGCTTTTATGTTGCCTTTGATAACAGCAGAGGAATCAACAATAACTGGTCCATTGATATCTATTTCACCTTTAACAGCTCCTGCAATAACTGCTGCAGAGGCTGTGATATCTCCAATTACTACAGTTCCTAATCCAATTTTAACACTACCTTCACTACTAATAGAACCTTCCAGACGTTTTGCACCAACAAATACTTCAGAAGCCATACAATTACCAGAAACAACACCAAAGATTGAAAGTTTGCCCTGACATTCAACATCTCCCTTTATGGTACCCATAATTTCAAGGGATCCGTCAGAATTAATACTACCATTAATTGTGGTACCTTTCGTAATTACAGTAACATCCTCTGATTTCTCAGTAGCTACTTTATCAGATACTATGTCTTCACTTATTTTAGTATCATTATCTTCTTTTTCTACATTATCTGTTGAAATTATATCATCTGATCCATTGTCTGTTATCATATCAGCAGTTTCCTCTTCTTGATTTAATATTGTACTAAAAATATCATTATCAAAACTATCTTCTTCAAACTCATCCAATAATTCTTTATTAAGCCCTAATTCTTCTGAAATATCTGCTGGTACCTCGGAATCATCTTCTAAAGTATTAACAACTTCATTGTCATCAAACATTTCCTCTGGTACCAATTCATTCACTGCCTGAGAAATATCATCTTTAAAATCTTTAAAAAAACCCATTATTGTTCCTCCTATGTAATTATATTCATATTCATTATTTATTGTACTGTTCAGCTATTACCTGCTGTATTGGAGTAACTTCTTCATTTAAAGGTAATAACTCTGTCTGATACTCCGTTAAAGTTTTGAGAATAGGTTCCAATGACTCTACCGTATTTTCTTTTGTAGCCGTATCATGCATAAGTACAATGGAGGTATTATTTATACTAATACCTTTAATCACATTATAGTATAACTTTTCTGGGGGGGGAAAGTTTCCTGTAGCATCCCCATTCACTACATTCCAGTCAAAATACACAATACCCTTATTATTTAAATATTCAATAACTTTTGATATTTTTACTTTGCTTACATCATTTCCACTTCCACCAGGAAAGCGATATATGTGTGGAAGGTATCCAGTAGTATCATATAACAAATCACTTAGTTTTGTAAAGTCCTTATCAAAATCTTCCAAAGAATTATAAATTGTGCGATAGACATGAGAATAGGAATGTATGCCTAAAGTATGGCCTTCATCAACAATTCTCTGATACATTTCCTTTGAATATTCATCTGTTTTTCCAATAACGAAAAAGGTTGCTTTCACATTATACTTTGCTAAAATATCTAATATATCTCCAGTGAATTTACTTGGACCGTCATCAAAAGTCAGATAAACTTTTTTTGTTTTCATGGATTCCTTATCTATCTTAAAATCAAGTTGATTCAAAAAGTCATTTGCTACCGAGGTTCCTGTAAATTCATTATCCGTTACTTGACTGCCATCCTGGTTAATTCGTGGGTCCTCTGGACTTGTCTTACTGTCATTTGTATTGCTATGGTTAATATCACTGCCACTGGTATCATTGTCAATGGTATCATTGTCAATGGTATCAATATCCTGTTCTTGGTTCAGGTTTTCAGATACAACTGCTGCATGGGCAACTTCTTCGTGATTTTTATTGATCAACTCATTATATGTAACTCCGTATTTATCTATCATTAACACATCAATTTGCTCTTGAAGTGTATTAACTCTTATAAATAAAAATATACTGATTATGGTTGGAAGTATTAAGCATAGAATTATTAACACTATAATTGCTATCTTAATGCGATTAATTCGTTTACGTCTGGAGGCTGCGGCTCCCAACTTAGCAGTTGAATTGTCCTGCTCCAAAAAATCATCCCCTTTACTACACTCTTCGAACTATTTTAACACATTTCTCTAATAATTAATATAAAAAAATAATAAATTTGCTCTTTTTTTTCGAATAACGTTTCCTACACAAAGCACTTAATAAATCCTCGGAATAATGGATTAGGAACCCTTATAGACTGTAAAAATTATTTGTGATTTTATCACAGAATGAAAAACCTTTTATAGCTATAATTCTATCATAAATACTTATATTATATTATAATAAGATAAATGGTATTGGAAACTAAATATGTACTAAAAGGAGACTGTTATGAAGAAAATTAGTTTAATTATTTTATTAATAGGTATCACGATGACTATCCTAGCCGGGTGTTCTGCTAAGGAAGAAAGTTCAAATCCCACCCCACAAAAAACTACTGCCGAGGAAGCAAAAGAAATGATGGATAACAATTCTGATATTATTATTTTAGATGTCAGAACCACAGAAGAATATAATGCAGGACATATCGAGAACGCTATCCTGATTCCGGATTATGAAATAGCAGAGAAAGCAGAAGAAGTTCTAACCGATAAATCTGCCGAAATCTTAGTTTATTGCCGCAGTGGTAACCGCAGTGCAAGCGCGTCTTTATCACTTACCGAACTAGGTTACACCAATGTGTATGATTTTGGAGGCATTATCAATTGGCCTTATGATGTTGTAACTGAATAGTCTCAGCAAGATCAAAGAATGTGCCTTGGCACATTCTCGCGCTGACGCGCTGTCACTTCAGTGACAAATTTCCTTGGCGCGTCATGCGCATCCTCCCTGGAGGGCTTTTTATTTACTAGGAACGTTGGTTGAACTTTCCTAGTAAATAAAAAAGGAAGCCTAGGCTTCCTTTTTTATATTAACGGAAATTACATACCCATCTGTTTTGCAACTTCTTCTGCAAAGTTTTCTTCTTTCTTCTCGATACCTTCACCGGTTTCAAAACGAACGAAGCTCTTAACAGAGATTGGCGCTCCAATTTCTTTAGATACAGCATCTAAATACTTTTGAACTGTTAAATCACCATCTTTAACATAAATCTGATCTACTAAACAGATTTCTTTTAATTCTTTATTTAGACGACCTTCAATCATCTTCTCGATGATGTTTTCAGGTTTTCCTGTGTTTTCATTCATAGCCTGTGCTTTTAAGATTTCTCTTTCATGAGCAACATATTCAGCTGGAATTTCAGAACGGTCAACATATTTAGGGGAGATAGCAGCAATCTGCATTGCTACATTCTTCGCAGCTTCTTTTGCTGCTTCATTGTTAACAGAACACTCAACTTCAACTAATACACCAATTCTTCCGCCGCCATGAATGTAAGTCTGAACAAAACCATTTTCAGTAACGATTTTCTTAAATCTTCTGATATTCATGTTCTCACCGATAACAGCGATTTGAGAAGATAATTCTTCTTTTACTGTTTTAGAAGTTTCAAGTGCCCAAGGCTCTGCTAAGAATGCATCAATGTCAGCTGCTGTAGTTTTAGCTGCCTGTTCTGCTACTGCAGAAACAAAATCTCTGAATTTTTCATTCTTTGCTACAAAGTCTGTTTCACTGTTAACTTCAACAACAGCTGCAATTTTGCCATCTTCACTAACAGTTGCTGCACAAATACCTTCTGCTGCAATTCTACCAGCTTTTTTCTCTGCTGCTGCAAGACCTTTTTCTCTTAAAAACTCTACTGCTTTATCCATATCACCATCAGTTGCTGTAAGTGCTTTTTTGCAATCCATCATACCTGCACCGGTCATATCTCTTAAATCTTTTACCATTGCTGCTGTAATAGCCATGTTAAAATACCTCCATTTTAT
>JAQZAX010000035.1 GCA_029239455.1 Anaerocolumna sp. | reverse complement strand
CTTATGACTTTTTTCATTAATATACAGATCTAATGCCTGTATTCCCTTTTGTGCAAGTTTAATCATCAAAATAAGTAAATAAAGCGAAATACCTAAAATAGCAAAATAAATAACACCAATAAATGTAAATGGTATAGCATTCATCATGAAATCTCCCCCTTTCCTCTTAACCTATAAAGCCATAAACATCTTCTCACCTTTTGTAGTTAAGAAATGATAAAGCAAAACTGAAACCAGTGACACAATTATAGTGGTAAGTCCATTTATAATAAAAGTGTTTATTCCCGGTAATGTTATAATGAGAATTAATGGTATAGCACCCAAAATCATTCCCCCTAACATTGCTACCAGCGTTGAAAAACTTTGCTTTACTACTGTTATTTCTGAAGTCCAGTTTAAGTTTGGCAACTTAAGATTAATTATCAATCCAAGGATTGAAATTAAGAAGCTGTAGGCAATTGGCATAGTAAACTGAATCACTAGTTCCTGCCAGGTTAAATTTAAACCAATTCCAAAAAGAATTCCATCAATTATGACTGCCGGAATTACTATGGTTAAACTTACCGCTATTTTACTGTTAAAGATCGTTTTAGCTGATACTGGCGCTGCCTTTAGAATCCATAGGTTTTTTCCTTCCAAAGAGATGGAGCAGGCAGTAATATAAATCATAGATACTAATAGAGAAACCACTACCGGCACGATAGCACCAAGCATGGAGGCCATTCCAGGCATTTCAAGGGCCATTGCCAACTGTTCTTTGCTGACAAATAGTACAGCAACTGCCGCTATGACCATCATAACCGCTCCGATCCCTGTATTCATCACATAGATAGTAGAAGAAAAATATCTCTTTAATTCTTTCCTGTATAACGCCATAAACGGACTCGTCTGATTCAGACTTCCCATCTTATAATTTGATTTCGTATGTTTCGCTGATATACTCGTATTTATTGCCTTAAATTTTAGGCCCACTAACATAGAGAATGCCAGAAATGAGAATAAAGATACTGCAATAAATAGTAAGCTTGCTATCAGGTCATAATGAATCACCGCCACTTTGTACATTCTGGCAAGAGGATATATGCTGTCAACCTGTTTCGTTAAAGCCGCTGATATTTCACCCATTTGTTCTGCAGTATCGCCCATGGTAAATGAGCTAATCATAAAACCGCTAAGTAACCCTAAGGATATAATCAAATTCACCAGATTACTACGCTTAAAGCGTGCAGAAATTACAACTATGATAGTACCTATAAAAGTTGCAATAATCATAGGGACTAAGGGTATTAGGACTACTGTTATTAAACTTAATATATAATATGGCAAAGATGGTCTTGCAATAATTCCATAAGCAATTGATGACGGTATCATGATGATTAACGTAAATAAAATATTAATGGTGTAAAGCAGTAATAATCTGCTGGAGACAATATGGCTTGTTTTAACGGGAAGTGACATGACCATATCATAATCTTTAAAATCAAATAAAATTCCCTTCACTTTATAAATGGTTGTCATTAATGTGACAACACAAGTTACTGCCATCATTAACTCCGGTAATAATTCCGCCATGCCAATCATATTTAAAGATGTACCTAACATGAAACTATAAGTAAATGATGAGAAGCTTAGAAGCAGGATCATCAAAATAACACCCAGATAAAAAAGTATTCCCTTCTTCTTTGCTTTCTTCTTACCACCACCCAAAGATATATGAAGATCCAAAGCAGTTCCTAATTGAATTTTAGTTAATAACCATATTTTCTTCATGATTTAAACCCACTTCATATCGCAGGTAGGCCTGCGATACTGCCACAAATAAAAAGGAGTGAAAGAATTACTCTGTGGCAACCTTTCTCTTTCTAAATTTCCTTTCACTCCTGCTCCTATCCGAGTTTTATGCCCAATTTTTTTATCTATTTATTCTTCGATTAATTCCATAAAAACATCTTCCAGACTCTGATTACCTTTCACAACTTCAGTGCTGCCGCTTTCAATTAGTTTTCCACCCTTGATTATGGCAATCTTATTGCATAATTTCTCAGCAACATCAAGCACATGGGTGGAGAAGAAGATAGCGCCACCTTCGCCGCATAGTTCCGTCATGATTGTCTTAAGGGTAAATGCTGCCTTAGGATCTAAGCCAACGAAAGGTTCATCTAAAATCAGCAGTCTTGGTTTATGAATCAAAGCTGCTATAATTGCCAGTTTTTGCTTCATTCCATGGGAATAGGAGGAAATATTGTCTCCCAGGTTTTGAGTTATCTCAAATAAATCTGCATATTTTTTGGTAAGGAGTTCTCTATCTGCTTTTGATACTTCATAAATATCACCAATAAAGCTTAGGTACTGTATACCGGTTAAATGTTCATAAAGATCCGGATTATCCGGAATGTAAGCAATCTTCTTCTTGCATCCTACCGGATCATTTTTTATTGAAACGCCATCAATATAGATATCTCCCTCTTCAAAATCCAGAACCCCTACCACTGCACGTAAGGTTGTTGTTTTTCCTGCTCCGTTATGTCCAATAAAACCATAGATATCACCTGCAATTACCTCCAAGGATAAGTTATCAACAGCCTTCTTATCACCTTTATAGGATTTACTAAAATTCTGAATACTTAACATACTCTTCCTCCCTCATATTACTATCCTGTTATATTTTCCAATTATTATATCTATTTCCATTCTAATTAATTAGTGCTAATAAATCAAGAACAAAGTATCACGTTTTGCGGGATAATACACCTGTGGAATGTAGCGAATGCAACAAAACTTGGCTTTTGATCCTCAAATCCTATAAAAGAAAAACTGCTACAATACTCTGATTATTTAGGATTCGTAAATACATTCAGAGTATTGTAACAGTTTTTTAACCTATTCAGCTACCACTGGCTCCAAAGATTCTGTAGTATCAGTTTCTGCAGTATCGGTTTCTGGTAAATTACCATAGATAAATTCCTTAATTTCTAATCTCGTTGCATCCCAGTCAATTGGCACAAGCACGGCTTGTTTTAAAGATCCAATCTGCACTTTTTCATTTTTAAAATTGCCATCCGAAGGAATTCTGTAATTCTCAAGTTCACCTACGCGTAGACTTAACGCCTCTTCCAGATAGCTATTAAAATCTTTTTGAGAGATGTCCGTTGCTATTGGTACTTTTGATAAGATTTCATTCATTTGCAGACCTAATTGAATGATATTCTTTGATTTCACTTTTTCAAAAATTGCATTTAACACCGCTCGCTGTCTCTGTGTTCTTCCAAAGTCATTACTTTCTGTGGATGTTGATACATATCTTACTCTTACATATCCTAACGCCTGATTACCATTCATAGTCTGCGTTCCTTCTTTTACAGTTCGGTTAGCAGGGTCTGAGATATAGTTAGTATGATTTAAATAGTAAGCTTCATTACTGGTTAAAGTTACCTCAACACCGCCTAGGATGTCTACAATATCCTCAAATGACCCAAAATTAACCAAAGCATAACCATCCATCTTAATTCCAAAATTCAAATCAATCACTTCATATAGTAAGTCAATTCCGCCTTTTGCATAGACAGAGTTTAATTTATTATTATTATATCCAGGGATCTCAACATATAAGTCTCTCATCAATGAGGTTAATTTTAATGTTTTTTCCACCGTATTCATGGAAGCAACAATTATTACATCTGTATTGGAAGCACCTTCAATTTCCTCTACACCAAGTAGCAGGATATTTACAACATGTTTCTCATTCTCCGGCTTTTCAGGTTTGTTAGCGTCCTGCTCATCCTCATTGGAATCATCATAATCTAATTTATTATAAATGTAGTTTCCTGCAATTTTTAATACGATTGATCTACCTGCAGAGGTAAACATTAAAAATCCCAGGAGAACCATAATAACTGAAAATACAATTGCAAATCTTTTTACTCCCTTTTTTAGGCGTTTCTTCTTCTTCACCGGTCTTCTCATACTAGTCGTATTTCCCCCTAATTCCGTGTTCACCTGCTGCGCAAGAGAACGGTTAACTTCATCTAAAAAAGCCGCTTCATCCCCTGCGTCTGCAATTTCATCTCCAAGATCGTTATAAAGCTGATCCCAATCGCGCTCAGAACGACCATTTCTATATTGGTTCGTACTGCGCCTTCTATTATTTTGATAATCCTCTCTATCCATTTAACCGCTCCTATATTGTTTAATATTCCCTTGTAATCTTCATAATCATTGACAACCTCGAATCATTATATCACAAGTTTTGAAAAATAAAAGATACTAAAATAAAATTAATAAAATCTTAAATTATTTTAGGAAGCGATAGTCTTCTTTTAAAGCTGCTCTTGCAACACTTTTTCGATAAAAATATTCGTTAAATTACTATCAAATCTAACTCCTGCAGCCGCCCTAAGCTTAGCGATGGCCTCCTGCCTGCTTAATGCTTTATGATTTAAGGTCTCATTTATCATATTATCATAAGCATCCGCTATGGATAGTATTCTAGATTCAAGGGGAATATTATCGCCTTTTAAGCCTTTTGGATAGCCAGAACCATCCATATTCTCATGATGGGCAAGTACATAGCCTGCAATTTTAGAAAATTGATTGGCAGATTTTAAGATATGGGAGCCAATTTCCGGGTGCCTCATTAACTCAAGACACTCTGCTTCCGTTAAGTCCTCAGTTTTAACATTAATATCTTTAATAATTGCAGATTTACCAATGTCATGTAAAAACCCAGCTCTTTTTATATCTTCAATTTCCTCCTCGGACAATCCTAATTCTTTTGCAAGCATTGCACTAAGCTCACTCACTGCCTTGGAGTGTCTATCTACCCAGGGATTATCTTGGAAGAAGTTTCCCACTATATGAGTTACAATTTTGTTCCTAATTTCCTCACTTTCTGTTAATTTGTTGCGATACATATTATCTTCCGCACGCATTATTACAAAATCAATATCTTCGCTTTCCAAGTTTTTTGTGTAACATCCAAAGGACACGGATAAATAATAACTGCCGCTCCTTTTTTCATTAATGCGTTCTTTTATACGCTCTATCATTAATAGAGCTTCATCTGACGTAGTCTTTGGAAGCAATAGTACGAATTCATCACCGCCGATTCTTGCAGCCACATCACCTTCACGACATTCGATACTAAGTATATTCGCTGTATCCTTAAGAAGTCTATCACCAATTAAGTGTCCAAAAGCATCATTGGTCAGTTTTAAACCGTTCACGTCAGCCATTACAATTGTAAATGGAAGATTTGATTTATTATTTAACTGTTTTAACTCCTCCTGATAAAATCGTCTGTTATAAATACTAGTTAGCTGATCATGGTAACTCAGATATAAAACTTCCATTTCTTTTGATTTTCGCTGGGTTACATCAATGAAGAAGCAAAGAATTGCATCCCGCTCTTCCCAATCAATTTTGACTGAGTTAATCTCGACCCACATTTCCGTGCTATCTTTTTTAATCATTCTGAACTGATAGCGTTTTTCTAATTCATATCCCCGCAGACGATCTTCATGCTGCGCTTTCACATACTCTCTGTCTTCCGGTGATATTATGTCCAAATAATGAAGGTTCTCAGTGTCTTCTTCTGTATATCCTGTAAGTTCACTAAACATAGAATTAAATATCTTAAATTTAGCATCCTGTATCACACAAATCATTTCTGCCGCATTGTCAAATAAGGAGCGATATTTTTCTTCGCTCTTTTGTAATGCTGTCTCAATCTTCTTACGTTTTGTTATATCCAGCAAAACACTGATTATGTAGTTAATTCCACCCATAGTAAGAGTACGGGAGGAATAAAGTCCGATAATTTTTTTCCCACTATGGTTTCTAAGTTTTAACTCTATATTATTGCAAAAACCTTTTAGATGTAAATCTCTAATAATCTTTTCCCTTTCTTCTGGGCTTTCATAGATGTTAATGTCAAAAACAGTTTTACCAATCACATCTTCTTCGTAATAGTCAAATAATTCAATAAAAGCCTGGTTGACTTTGACAAATTTTCCTTCCTCCAGACTGGTTATGTAGGTTGGAACTGGATTAAAATCGAATAAAAATTCAGTCTGTTCCTTCGTTTTAAAATTCATTAATCTGCTACTGAGAGGAATACCTGAAATACTCTCTATTTTATAATTGCCCATTTGGTTTTTTGTCTTCTTATAATATTCCATAATGTTCCTCCTCTTCTTCACCCAACATGCTATAAAACTTATTTTTATGCTATAATTATACACCATTGTTAGATAGATAACAATATCCCTCAACAGATATCGTGTACATTTACCCCTACCAGCTACAATATTCTGTAATCAAAATGCTGCTGCCATTGGTTTCGATGCGAACTGCACCGCTTTGTGCAGTTGCATAAATATTACTTCCGCTGTTTCTTAATCGCTCCAGAAGTTCCTCATGGGGATGTCCGTAGCTATTGTCCTTACCATAAGAGATAACAGCTATTTCCGGTCTGATAATATCTAGTAGTTCTTTTGGGGTTGAGTTTTTAGATCCGTGGTGGGCTACTTTTAAAACATCATAATCACTGTATTCCTCCATTTGTAAAAATGCATTTGTAAGCTTCTCTTCTCCATCTGACTCTAAATCGCCTGTAAGGAGCATATCATACTGTTTATATCGGATACTCAACACAGTAGAATAACCGTTACTTGACGAAGTAGTAAAATTAATATCTGGATGTAGGCAGGTTATTGTTACTTCACCTTCTTGTATAACATCACCCGCTGTGATATACAAAATTTTGATGCCTTTACTTTTTGCAAGATTTAAGAGTTCAAGATAAGACTGGCCTTTATCCCTAATATCTGGAAGAACCAAATATCGTACTCTTATATTTCCCTCTGTAATTATCTCCTTTAACCCTGAGATATGATCTGCATCCGTATGGGTTACGACAATGTAATCTATCACTCCAATTCCCTGGGATTTAAAAAATGGTTCCAATCGATATTTTCCCAAATTCCTAATATCTGTACTACCGCCGTCAACTAAATACGTTTTTCCATTTGGCATTTGCATAAATATCCCATCACCTTGTCCTACATCAATAAATGTAACATTAAAGTTTACATTATCCGGCTTAATAAAAATAATAAAGAGAAACGACAATAGTATGATACTTTTGCTGCTATAACTTCGTTCCGACTTTCTGGGATAATTTAAAACTAGTAAAATAAGAATAATTATGTAATAGGCAATTATTTGATACCTAGAAGGTCGTCCAATAAGAAGCGTATTAACAGGCAGATTTACAGCAATTTTGCATATGAATTCATAAAAATATAAGATATAATGGGCTCCCCCAATGATAAATATCCCTAGGGGTGTAAAAACCAGCCCTAAGATTCCTGCTATAACAGCTAATATTACAATAATGGATGCCATAGGCAGAATAATTAAGTTGATAATTAAGGAGTACACTGGTACCTCATAAAAAAAGAATAGTATAATAGGGAATGTCATGATTTGAATACAAAAACTCATGGCTAGCCCGTTCCAAATTGGGGACAAAATCTTGTTCTGAATTGTTACTAATTCATGAATAATTGGATAGATGAAAGCAATTCCAAGAATTGCCCCAAAGGATAGTAAAAATCCTGCATTAAATAATTGCATGGGAGTCTGCAGTAAAATTATGAGTGCACTTAGAGAAAGTGCAGAAATTATATCGTAAGTTCTCCCCACTAATTTTGCCATCATCATTACGATTAGCATAACAATGGATCGATTTGTGGATACACTAAAATTAGTGAGTATTCCGTAGGTGAAAATAATCCCAATGGAAATAAAGGTTGCAGGTAATATTGGCACTTTAATTTTAAGGAGTAATTGATAGAGTGAGAGTCCGATTATCGTGATATGTAAACCAGAAATAGCTAAAATGTGGGAGATGCCATTTTGCTGATATAGTTCTTTTATTTCTGCATCAAGAAGTGCGGCTTCCCCTAAAATCATAGCAGAAATAATGCCGGCATCTTTTGAATTTAGGATTTTATAAAAGACATCCATTAAATTATTCTTTAAATTGTAAACAGAATTATAATACTTAGAATAATTAGAATTGATAACTAAAATATAGTCTGCATTTATTTTATAATCAATATTGCGTGTACGATTATATTGTAGTTCATCAAATTGTCCAGGGTTTGTAGCCATTTTAAACTTTGAAATCTGTCCGGATACGGATAAGATATTGCCGATTTTATAAGAGGATGTTGAGGAACAGTACACAGTTACTCTCGAACTGTAGAACAAAAAGTTTGTAGAACTGGGTATCGAAATAGTATTGTTTTTTAAAGTTAGAACAACATAGGAACCTTTATCGCTCATCATTTCTAACTGTCCCTGCACGGTTCCTTCTATTTTATCATCGAAGAATTTATCCATGGGAGAGGGCGCTAACTGCCGGTTCATCTGGAAATAACCTAAGATGATTAAAATAGGGAGCCCAAATAGAAAAATATTATGCTTTATCGCATCCTTCTTTTTTCTCCAAGGGATAAAAATCCATACAGCAATGACTCCCAATAAAGTAATTACTGTTACATACAGGAACCATTCACTAGCCTCATACAACCCCATTCCAGCTGCATAAGCGAAAAACAGCCATACCAGTGGCCTTCGAATTATCAAACACATGCCCCCTTTTAACTTCAGGGAGAGTTAAATAAAACAAAAAACTCCCCCTTTTTACTTTGCCGTATTTCTTAGCCTACTGGCATAATCTTACTTACTTACTTATTTATTTACTTATTTATTTACTTATTTATTTATTTACTTACTTATTTATTTACTTACTTTCTTTTACAATCTCAAGATTTCGCTCAAATAAGCCATCAAACTCAATGCTATCACCATAAGTGACTTTTGTTTCACCGTCAATGGTAAATTGTACTTTGTTGATAGATGAGAGTTCATCTAATGAATTTACTACTGAGTAAATAACAACTTCTTCCTTAATTCCCGGCACTTTATCTAGAAATTTCTTATTAAAGTCTACATAACATATATTATCTTTTGTGGTAACCTTAATTAATTCAGTTCCTTCTGGCAAAGTTTTTATCATATTCTCTTCAATGGGACCATTAATCAGCTGTTGAATAATCATCTGCTCAATAGAACGATTGCCATTGTATGTGATTAGCAGATTAGATTCTACCAATGCGTTACCTTCCTCATTAGAAAAATAAACCTTTACATTTACCATTTCAGCATCGGTATCATCAATAAAATCAGACCCTTTCATGAAGCCAACCGGCTTATCATTGTTTCCCATAAGTGGTAAACTATTGATATAAAACTCAATATATTCAACTCCCTCAATCTGACTTAAGGTTTTTACTATTGTTGCACGGCAGAGAATTTCAGCTATACCGGTAAGTGCATTGTAATTGGAATTAAAATTAATGGTCAATATACCATCCTCATTAAAATTATATTTCAGCACTTCAACATTATCTGGTTTTGCCTTTTTCATATTGATGTCCGCAGGGTCTGTACTTAGGGCCTCTAAGAATTCTTCCACCAATTCCTCTTTTGTACTTCCTAAAGGTATATAATCTTCACTGACTATTTTGGTGCTATTAGCATCAATATAGTAAATTTGCGTTTTATCCTCTTTTGCCTCCTCTTGATTCGTATCATCAACCTCACTGCAACCGGTGAGTAAAATACCTGTTACCAGCAAGAATAATACAGTCAGCAATCTATATCTTAAGTTATGATTTCTGCCGACTGATTTAGTTACCGTTCCATTCATATACAAACTTGCCATTTTATTTAATATTAACATACGTAAGTATAGCGCCTCCTGTCTTCCAGTGACATTAAATAGGTAATAGAAAAATAATAAATATTCTGAATTTATGGTACAACTTAAACAATTATACGGGTCATAAGCCTCAAAATTTATAAATGATGAATAGTACTGTATATATATTCGGTTTGGCGTCGACCGGCAGAGAACACTGTTCATATATCGTCAAGACTCTAGCGGGAAATCATGCCAGCTGGCTTGATTTTTGTGCTGATAAGAGGCTTGTAAGAGATATAGTGTTTGAGGGTAAGGCAGTCAAATGAATATATATACAGCAGTATTCATTGAACAACAAAAAATTTGGCTTTTGACCCTCAAATTATACAATATAATTAATTGGAATTCTTACCGTAAATGTAGTTCCCTCGTTTTCTTTACTATAGACTTTAATTGCGCCCTTATGCATATGAATTGCATTCTTAGCAATGGAGAGCCCAAGTCCGGTTCCACCGGTACCTCTAGAGCGCGCCTTATCTACACGGTAAAAGCGTTCAAAAATAAAGTCCTGAGATTCTTCTGGGATACCAATTCCTGAATCTGCAACTTTTACATAGAAATATTTGTGATCTGCATTGAGAGAAACCCTTACCCATCCGTCTTCCACATTATATTTTATTGCATTCTCAATTAAATTGGAGATTGCCAAAGATAGCTTCACTTCATCTACTTCAGCCACTACCGGCCTGAAACTTTCAAATACCAATTCAATATTTCTTTTCTTAGCGATAGGTCTTAATCTTTTTAATACCTGTTCTAGTAATTCATTAATCTTAACCGAGGTAATATTCATTTCGCTTGCCGTTTTATCCATTTTAACTAATGACAGTAAATCATTAATTATTTTGTTTTCACGCTCAATTTCATCAGCAATATCCACTAAAAATTCTCGATACAATTCTGGCGGAACATTTTCCTGCATAAGGAGGGAATCCGCTAACACTTTGACAGATGTCAGAGGAGTTTTTAATTCATGGGATACATTAGAAACAAACTCCTGTCTTGAGCTTTCCAGATTTTTCATACGCATTAGCATTTGATTTAACGAATCCGATATTTGCTTTATTTCGCTAAAACTCTCAACGGAAACTTCTTCATCCATATACCCTTCTGTCAGATGTGCAATGGCTTTCTTTAAAGAAACCAATGGTTTAATTAAAACTCCGGAATAAAAGAATGCAAATACAAGGATTAGAATAAATGAGGTTATTAGTAATAAGGATGCTTTCTGAGAAAGTAAATCAGACAAAGAATATATATTCTTTGTCGAAGATATGATAATCAACGCCCCCTTTACTTCTTTTGTTGTATTATTGGTAATGGGAAGGGTTAATTCAATAAAATGTCTATCATCATATTTGTTTGTTGAGCCAGACCCTTTTAATACTTTTAGTATATCTTCCGATACAATTGTTTTATTTTCCTCAAGTCCATAGGTATCCTTAATTATCTTTAAACTGTCATTTACAATTAATATTCTGCCTTCATAGATACCCCCTAGCAATGAAAGTTCAGAATTTACTTCCGGTACTGTAGGGTCTGATAAATAACCGGTTAACGTAATTAAATTTACTATGGTATTCCCTTGCCTTTGTAGTTCATTCATTCTGCTTTCTGTAGCATTATGCGTGTAAGTACGTATCATATCAAAAGAAACAAATATAATAGGAATCGTACCAATGAATAAGAGGGCCATTAGAATATGAACCCTCATACTGTTTAAAAACCATAATCTTGATTTAATCCTGGAAAAAATAGCCAACACCCCATTTTGTATGTATATATTTAGGATCACTTGGATTATCTTCAATCTTCTCACGTAATCTACGGATGTGAACATCTACTGTTCTCACATCACCAGGATAATCATATCCCCATACGGTATTGAGCAGGTTCTCACGGCTATATACTTTGTTAGGATTGAATATTAGTAACTCAAGTAAATCAAATTCCTTTGCAGTTAAATTAACTTCTTTATTATTAACATAAACTCTTCTGCTTTCACAGTCAATTTTTAGTCCATCATGAACAATCACTTTCGCTGAATCAGCACTGCTGTTCTTCTTAGCGCTGCGACGCATAATTGCTTTAATTCTTGCCTTAACCTCTAAAATATTAAAGGGCTTAGTAATATAATCATCCGCACCATATTCAAGTCCTAAGATCTTGTCCATGTCATCGCCCTTGGCCGTCAGCATAATGATTGGCATGCTGGAAAATTCACGGATTTGTTGACATACTTCAAACCCCGTAAGCTTAGGTAGCATGACGTCTAATAATACTACATCATATTCTGTTTTTTTAGCAGCTTCTAATGCCTCTTCCCCATCATAAGCGGTATCTACTTCCATACCGTCCTGTTCCAGGCTAAACCGGATCCCTTTTACTATTAATTTTTCATCATCAACAACTAGCACTTTCTTTCCCACATCATCACCTCATTAAACTAAACGCTGTCTCTTTCTATTAATTATTTTACTGTTATAAGTTCACTGATTTTATTGAATACGGAATCTTTGATACCTTCAATATTCATAATTTCATCGATATTCTTAAACTCGCCATTTTCCTGTCTGTATGCAATAATGCTATTGGCTTTTGCTTCTCCAATACCTGGCAAGGTCATCAATTCTTCTTTTGCTGCAGTATTAATATTTACTGTATTCGCCCCGTCCTGATTTGAATTCCGTAAATACACTGAAGGACTGGCATCAACTACTTCAAACTTTGTTGGAATATATACCTGCTGCCCATCTGTTACCAGTGCTGCCTGATTAATATAATCACCAGCTGCCTCATCTGTAAGTCCACCGGCCAGGCGAATCACCTCTATAATTCTGGTACCATCCTTCACTTCATATACATCTGGTTTTTTAACAGCTCCACAGATATGAACATAAAGTGATTTTGCATCAGAATCCTTAACTTTACTGCTGTCTAGCGTCTGATTATCCAATTGGTTTTGGTCTTCCATTTGGTTTTGATCTTCCAAAAGAGTTTTCTCTTCTTTTAAGTTATTTTCTTCCCTGATTCCAGATGGTTCTTTCGTTTCTAAATCTTGCGTTAAGGGTATAAGTTCCTTTTTTTGCCCTGTCATATTACAGCTATATAATATTCCCGCCAAAACAACAAAAAGAATGGTAATAATCAATTTTAATGACTTATTTTTATCCACAAAAATCCACCTTTCTAATAAAGTTTACTTTATTAAAAGGCCGATTGAATTTGCATCCTCAATACAATTCATAGTATTATTTTACCTAAATAGTTGTATTATTACAATAGGAAATAAAATTTATTTTATTTCCATTTGAAGGTGATGATTCCTGCAATAATCAGCGCCATTCCTATTAATTTTCTCCATTCAAAACTCACTTTATCGACACCAAACATTCCAAACAGCTCAATTCCGTAGGCTATCAATAGTTGAGCCGTAACAATGAACATAATAGCTCTTGCAGGTCCTAAGGTATCAACACTCTTAATCACTGTAAAGGTAATAAATGCTCCCATTGCTCCACCAAGTAACATATATTTATTATCAATACGGAACAATGCACCAATGCTACTCTCCCTGCCGGTAACAAACCAGGCAATTACACATACAATAAGTGCAGTTAACTGCACAAAACTTGCAGAGAGCCAGATACTGGTCTGTTTTGTCACCCCTGTATTAAACACCCCCTGAACACTCATTAATGCCCCTGATATAATAGCTATGATAAAACCCATAAAAACCACCTTCCTGAATACAAGCAGGCTGCTACAAAATGAGGCAAACACTTTACCTTAAATTTTGTAACAGCCCCTTATTGTAATATAATAAAAACATATGTTTCAGCACTATCTTATATTTTTACCATAGCGTGGCATTTTATTCAAAACCTTTTTGTTTTATTTAGAACAGTGTAAAATATTAGAAACAGCTTTCTAATATTTCAATCATTTCATCCACATGTTCCTTCGTAATTATTAAAGGAGGTACTAATCTAATGGTGTCGCCTCCTGCTGTAATAATAATCAGGCCTTTCTCCATGGCTTTTGCAATGTAATCCTTCACAGGCCCGTTAAACTGAAGTCCTTGCATTAGGCCTTTGCCTCTTCTCTCAGTAATAAAATCATATTTGCTTACCAGACCATTTAATTTCTCTTCTAAATATGCAGATACTTCCTGTACATGTTCTACGATATGTTTACTTTCAAACAGGTCAAATACTTTACTAACTGCAGCAGTAACAAAAGGATTTCCTCCATAAGTTGATCCGTGGTCTCCAGCCTCAAATGCAGCTGCAGCCTTTGAGGTTGCTGCAAATGCTCCAACCGGAACACCGCATCCTAAGGCTTTTGCTGTGGTTATGATATCCGGTTTCACTCCATATCCCTGATATGCAAACATTGTACCGGTTCTTCCCATACCGCACTGAATCTCGTCAAAGATTAATAGGATATCGTTATCATCACAAAGTTTTCTTAGTTCTATAAGAAATTCTTTATCTGCAGGATATAGACCGCCTTCCCCTTGTACCGGCTCAAGAATAATGGCGCATGTCTTTTTATTTATCTTATTCTTTATACTTTCTAAATCATTAAAATCAGCAAATACAACACCGCCAATTAAAGGTTCAAAGGCTTCTCTGTATTTTGGCTGCCCTGTAATTGATAATGCTCCCATACTTCTTCCATGGAAGGAATTATTCATGGAGATTACTTCACTGTCAGCTTCCTTATTTTTGTTATAAAAATATTTTCTTGCCAGCTTAACAGCCCCTTCAATTGCTTCTGTCCCACTATTGGTAAAGAATACTCTATCCATACCAGAAGCTTTCAAGAGCTTAGTTGCAGCACTAATTGCCGGTTCATTATAATACAGATTGGAAGTATGAAGTAGTTTATCAATCTGACCCTTTAGTGCATCATTGTATTCTTTATTGTTATATCCTAGTGCAAATACAGCGATTCCTGCAGCAAAATCTAAATACTTCTTGCCGTCTGTATCATAAAGGTACACCCCATCTCCTCGGTCGAGTACCATCTGGTATCTATTGTAGGTATGCATTAATACATTTTCTGCTTGCTCTATAAATTCCTGCTTCGTCATACTTTAACCCATAATATCACAGTCCCCTGCGATATATCCTTTCTACTAGAGATTCAATCCATTCTTATCATATTCTAATCTATATTCTCATCTACTTCTTAATCTCATGTTCATATAGTATTTCTTCACTGTCAATGATAGCAGTTCCGATACCACGGTTTGTAAAGAATTCCAATAACAGACAATGTTCTATTCTGCCGTCTAGAATATGCACTCTGGATACTCCGTTTCGAACAGCATCTATACAATTTTTTAACTTTGGTAACATGCCTCCGCCTATAAAACCTTGATCAATTAAATCATCTGCCTTTTCTAAGGTTAATACAGAGATTAAGGTATCCTTATCCTTAGGATCGGTATAGACTCCTTCAATATCTGTTAAGAATGCCAGCTTTTCTGCTCCAATTGCAGTAGCGACAGCACAGGCTGCATCATCTGCGTTTATATTGTATGCCTGAAAATTCTCATCAAGGCCAATGGGGGCTATGATAGGGACAAAATCATTTTCAATTAAAGTATTGATTAATTCCACATTAACATCAATTATATTTCCAACAAAACCAATATCCTGTCCGTTGGCATATTTTTTCTCAACTTTTAGTGTATTGCCGTCTTTTCCGCTGATGCCTACTGCTTTTACCCCAAGTTGTTCTACCATTTGAACCAAGCCTTTATTTACCTTACCCAGAACCATCTCTGCCACTTCCATGGTGTCTGCATCCGTAACTCTTAATCCTTCTACAAACTTAGGCTCATTTCCAAGAAGGCTGACCCATTTACTGATTTCTTTTCCGCCGCCATGTACTATGATTGGCTGCATGCCCACCAGTTTTAGCAGTGCTACATCTTTTATGACATTAAGTTGCAGGTCTTTGTCAATCATTGCACTTCCGCCGTATTTTACTACAACTTTTTTATTATTAAATTTTTGAATATATGGTAAAGCCTCGATTAATACCTGGGCTTTATTTAATATTTCATCCATATGCTCCATTTTATTATCCTCCCAAGCCTAAGCTTAATAAATCTAAACTTCTATCATTACTATAAATTTCATAAATATATCTTTTATAAATTTACCTGCCAGATTAAATATTCATCTTACCTTTATACTTTCGTTAAGACAACTACACTTCAAATTAGGAACGATAGTCTGCATTTATTTTTACATAATCATAAGAAAAATCACAGCCCCAGGCAGTAGCTGTCCCGTTACCAGTTTTCATATCTGCTATTGCTCTTACTTCCTTTGCTGAAAGTATTTTTGTTGCAATTTCTTCACTATAGTCTGTAGCCATACCATTCTCGACTAATTTTAATTTACCATCTATGCTTTCAATATATAAATCTACCATGTCCGGGTTAAAGTTGACACCGGAATATCCCATCGCACAAAGTATTCTTCCCCAGTTAGCATCATTACCGAAAACTGCAGTTTTCACTAAGCTAGATGTTATGACAGATTTACTTAATATCACTGCCTGCTCTTTATCCTGTGCTCCTACAATAACAGTTTCAAATAATTTTGTAGCGCCTTCCCCATCTGCAGCCATTTTTTTAGACAGGTTTATAGTTACCATGCTTAAAGCTTTACAGAATAATTCATAGTCTGAATTTTTTTCAGTAATTTCTTTATTTCCCGCCATACCATTTGCAAAAATAATTAAAGAATCATTGGTCGAGGTATCTCTGTCAACAGAAATCATATTAAAGGAATCCTTTACATCTGCCCGTATTGCCTCCTGCAACAGTTCTTTACTAATTGCAATATCGGTAGTAACAACCCCAAGCATGGTAGCCATATTTGGGTGAATCATACCGGAACCTTTTGCCATACCACCAAGGGTTACCGTCTTTCCATCCATTTCAAATGTCACTGCACATTCTTTGGAGTATGTGTCCGTTGTCATAATTGCCTCTGCTGCAAGTAGGCCTGCTTCCATACTATCATCTAATTCCTCTGCAAGTAATTTTGCACCTTCGGTTATAACATCAATGGGAAGCTGTTTCCCGATAACTCCGGTGGAAGCAGTGAGTACAGCATTTACCGGTAAGTTTAAACTATCCGCTACCGCCTTTGCCATCTGTTCATTCTTCAAATCACCTTCCACTCCTGTGCAAGCATTAGCGACACCACTATTTAAAACCAGCGCACTGGCTGTTTCATTCTCAGCAATGAGTTTCATATCCCATTTTACCGGTGCAGCTTTCACTACATTTGTTGTAAACGTTCCAGCTATTTTAGCAGGTACCACACTATATACTAAAGCCATATCTTTTCTTTTTTTCTTTATTCCTGCATAAACTCCTGTTGCTTTATATCCTTTTGCTGCGGTTACTCCGCCATTAATCATCTTCATAATAATCCTCCTAAAATGTTTAAGACCCCTTATCAAAAACTGCTGACTAAATAAAAAATTTAGTCTATTGGTTTTATGAAGGAATCTTATAAAAGAAAATTGTAACTGGTTACGTTTTCCTTATGGGAACATAGGAACCTGTTTTAGTCCCATGGTTTCTTCTAATCCAAACATTATATTCATGTTCTGTACTGCCTGACCTGCTGCACCTTTCACCAGGTTATCCATGGCACCCATCATAATGATTCGATTGGTTCTTAAATCGATGACAAAATTAACATCTACATAATTACTGCCTTCGACCCATCTTGTCTCAGGCGCAACTCCCTTATCCAGTACACGAACAAAAAATTCTTTGTCATAATATTTATCATAAACTGCCTTTACCTGTTCATAGGTTACTTCCTCTTTTAGTGAAGCATATGCCGTGATAAGAATTCCACGATTCATAGGAACCAGGTGAGGCGTAAAGTTAATTCTTACAGTTTCACCTGCAGCATAAGATAATTGTTCTTCAATCTCTGGCGTGTGTCTGTGGCTGGATACTCCATAGGCTTTTATATTCTCATTCACTTCGCAATACAGATTATTTACTTTAGCAGAGCGACCTGCACCAGAAGTTCCTGATTTGGCATCGATAATAATTGTCTTAGGATCTATCAGCCCTTCCTTTAGTAACGGGTAGATGGATAAGGTGGAGCAGGTCGGATAACAGCCCGGATTGGCTACTAATCTGGTGTGCTTCACTTGCTCTCTGTTTATTTCACACAAGCCATAGGCCGCTTCATTTATAAAGGTAGGACTTGCATGTGTAATTCCATACCAGCTTTCATAAATATTCACATCTTTGATTCTATAATCAGCACTTAAATCTATAATTTTCACTTTTGATAAAATAGTTTCATTCACTAAGGATGCACACAGTCCCTGAGGTGTTGCTGTAAAGATTACATCTACTTTCTCTGCCAGTTGCTCCATATCATCTGCCAGACAAGTTGCATCTACGATTTGAAACATATTCTGAAATACTTCATAATATTTTTTATCAATGTAACTTTTTGAGCCATACCATATAATCTCTGCTTCTCTATGCTGTAAAAGCAGTCTGACTAACTCCTGCCCTGCATAGCCGGTTGAACCTATGATTCCAACTTTTATCATGCCTCTACCTCCATTGGTGATTCCAGATATAACCTTTTAGTTCTATACGAAACAAAATAGCAAATTGGTTTTTCTCTTCCTCACAATTTCAACATCAAAAGAAATAATTTCTCATAATTATACATCTAAATTGATTATTATGCAATAGTATATTTATAAATTTTTTCACATATTTATTTATAGATATGCACAATTTATATGGTAACACCCTCTTTTCGAAGTGTTTGATATAGTCTGGCAACGGGGAATCCTACTATATTATTATAATCACCGTCAATTTTTTCTATATGGACAGCAAACTTTCCTTGTATTGCATATGACCCTGCCATATCAGCAGGCTCCCCTGACTCCACATATGCTGCAATCTGTTCCTCTGCCATTGGATATACCCATACATCAGTTTTTTCCGTAAAACTTATTATTTTCTCAGTAAAAGCTTCTTGCTCACTGCCATCTTTATGCCGTTCACCTGATTTTGGCTCTTTCCTAATTACACATACTCCCGTATAAACCTGGTGCTTTTTCCCTTGTA
>JAQZAX010000167.1 GCA_029239455.1 Anaerocolumna sp. | reverse complement strand
TTCTCTGGGCCTGCTTCATTAAATTATTCATATTTCCAGGCATTGCTCCACCGCCTGGGAATCCTCCTCTTTTTGCCATGTCTGTTTCTCCTTCCAATATTTAATTACTTGTTAATTGCGATACTTTAAAGCTTTCGCTATTTGTGATACCTATTTAATCTACATATTCAATATTAATATTTTTTATTATCTTTGTTAAGTCAGGAATATCCTCCATGGATTCCTTACCTTGTGTCAGTAATTTGGTTTGAACATCCACCTCTTTATGAATGGTTTTGGCAATCACTGCCTTAATATCTTTCATGTGTTCTTCCCTTGATATCAGGTCTTTATCCATTGCTTCAGTAAATACAAGCAGTAACGTGTTATTATTACCTATGCTTGGTCTGGCTCCTGCCAGTACTGCTTTAATTAAGGGAGAAGTCCCTGCTACTATGTTATTCCAGTTCTTTGCAACTTCCTTTAAATCCTCCGGAACAGCCTTCGGTAAAATGACTTCTTTTTTCTCCTCCTGTACCGGTGGAATCATGGCATTTTGCGTAGCTGCCGCCGGAGCTGTGACTATTCCATTCTCTACCTTGCCTTCAAGGAGGCGGAGACGATCAAGAATAGATCCCTGATCTGTTTCCATCTGCGGTCTGCATAGTTTAATCAATGCTACTTCGACCAGTATCCTCTTCTGAGAAGCATATTTAATTTGATTTGATAGGTCAGAGAATATACGGATATAACGTATTAGGGTCTCTAACTCTATCTGCTCTGCCTGTCTCTTTACCAATCCAAGATTATCCGTTGACACGTCTATCATTTCCGAAGAATCCTCTGAGGTTTTTACAAGTAATAAATTTCTCAGATACCAGGTGAAATCAACGGTGAATTGTGTTAATTCCCTTCCTGAGATAATAAGATCTTCTATCAGTTTCATGCATTCTGCTACGGAGTTGTGCAATACATAATCTAAAAGCCTTGCAAATATTTCAACATCAACTGCACCAAGCACTTCCAGAACATTATCATAGGTAAGCTTTTGTCCAAAGTAAAATGCAATGCACTGATCTAATAAACTTAAGGCATCACGCATAGAGCCATCGCCCATTCGTGCAACATAGCGAATTGCTTTCTCTTCTGCCTGCACCTGTTCCTGGGTGATGAGTTCTGTCAGTCTTGCAGCGATTGTATCTATAGTAATTCGTTTAAAATCGTATCGCTGGCATCTGGACAGAATGGTAATTGGAATCTTATGTGCTTCCGTAGTTGCAAGTATAAATATTACATAGGACGGCGGTTCCTCCAAGGTTTTTAACAGTGCATTAAATGCTCCCGTCGAAAGCATATGAACTTCATCTATAATATATACCTTATATTTGCCTTCCGTAGGAGAGTATCTTACTTCATCTACGATTTCACGAATATTATCCACACCATTATTCGAAGCAGCATCGATCTCAATGACATTCATCGAAGTTTGATTGCTAATTGCTTTACACATGGAACATTCATTACAAGGGTTGCCATCTACCGGATGCTCGCAGTTAACCGTCTTGGCAAGTATCTTCGCTATGGTTGTTTTACCTGTACCTCTTGTTCCACAGAATAAATAGGCATGTCCGATGCGGTCTGCCTTAATCTGATTTTTTAATGTGGTCACTATATGATCCTGGCCTTTTACGTCATTAAAATCAGTAGGTCTAAACTTTCTATAAAGAGCCGTATATGACATTCTTGCACTTCCTCTGTTTATATTTCGAATCTAATTTTACCAATATCATGTCTAATTGTCAAAAGTTTGTTTGGCGACAATCTTAAGATTCGTTAAGTAAATAATTCTTCTCTCTTAGTGCCTTTTCTATCTTATCAAGAATTGCTTCTGAATCCGCCTCCACGGTGTGAAGATGTACATTAGCGGTTAATTCTTTTAGGGGCACGGTATTTCCTGCTTTCACTTTCTTTACAAAATCATAGACATCCTGTCTGTTCTTAATAATTAAATCAGCACTTATTTCTCCGTATATATCATGTGTTACAATTACATTCAGAATCTTTCCACCATTATCTACGATAGTACAAAGTTCATCTTCAATCTGTTCTGTCGTATGTTTCACCAAAAAACATCGGTTTACTTTCTGTTCATCCTGGTAATACAGAAGGTATCCTTTGGTCGTAGATAGTATGTTTTTATTTACAGCCCTTAGTAAAGCAATATCCTGTACAATAACCTGGCGGCTTACCCCTAGTTTTTTGGCCAGTAAAGTTCCAGAAATCGGCTCTTTACTTTGTAAAAGTATCTCAATTAACCTGTCACGTCGTTCCTGTCCCTCCATACAACTTCCTCCATTTCCATGCCTTAATCCATTACTATTATTTTATATTAACCTCCCACGAAATGCAAGGTGAATGAGTGCCAAGAAAATAAACTGAAAATAAACCAGAAAATAAACCCCTTGCTAGAAAATGCACAGAAGAATCTAGCTATCTCTTCTGTGCATTTTTATAAACAAACCTATATTATTATGATATTTTCATTATGGCTGCCGTATCATCCCCAGGTGGTGGTGTAATCTCTGGATGAATATTTGGTATTGGCATTTCTTCCGGCCTTTTATTTGGCTCAATTACCGGTGGCGGACTTGGAATATATTCCGGCTTAGGTGTGGAAGGCATAGCCGGTGTCGTATCCGGCGGCATTATCTCGGGTATTGGTTCTTTACCCGGATCTTTTCCCCGCTCTCTCTCACGATTCTCTAAATTGTCTGACCACATAGTATATCATCCTGCTTTCCTCAATATTTCTATTAGAATATTTTCCATTAAACCAGTAAAATATACGGGATATTATCTATGTAGTGAATTATGTTTCAAAAATATTTACTTTTCTTATTTATACCCATTGCATATGCAGGTTTACCTGCCATACTGCCATAAATAGGTTGAAAGAATCTATTTATGGCAGTCCTTTCTTAAATTATAATTTCTTTCATCCTTACATGTCACTATAATATTTGCAGCAACCAGGCATATATAACAGGCACCAATAGGGCCGGCAGCATATTAATCGTTTTAAATTTAAGAGTTGCCATTAGATTTAAACCAACACATATAATTAATGTATACCCAACCATAGTAACTTGTAGCAATAATTCACCAATCAGAATATTACTGAGGAATCCAGCCAGTAAGGCAATCGCCCCTTGATATAGCATCACAGGTATTGCAGAGAACATAACTCCAATGCCAAGGCTTGCTGCCAGTACCACGGCTGTAACACCGTCTATAATACTCTTGGTAAACAAGGTGCTGTGATCACCGCTAAGTCCGCTGTTAATAGAGCCGATAATGGCCATGGCACCGATACAGAATAAACTGGAAGCTGTTACAAATCCAGTAGTAAAACCATCGATTTTAAATCTGTGTTCTAATCCATAACTAAAGCTGTTAAATTTATCATCCAGTTTAAGCATCTCCCCAACCAGGGTCCCTATGGCAAAGCTTACCACTAATAATAATTCGCCGCCACTTTTCAATCCGCCCTCTGCATTCACGGTAAACATGGTCGAAATTACGCCATTTAAACCAATGATAACAACTACAATTCCCATTGCTTTATTGATACTGGTCTCTATACTTTTAGAAATACCCTTTTTAAATAACAGCCCAAGAATTCCCCCCAGAATAACTGCTGCTCCGTTCACTAAAACTCCAATCATTATGTACCTCCGAAACTAATTCTTATATTTTTGTATGATTATTTATTCATAATATTGAACTAAAACTTTTGGTCTCCTGAGTAGTACTACAATCATGTACCAAATTTGCACACAAGGAATATTATATACCTTTTTTTAATGAATAAAAAGAGTATTTTAATTAATCTGAATATTATTTTACTAGTGTGAATATAAATGCAGTCAAATATTTCACTCAAATTTTCTGTGAGATATTTGGCTATAACCTCTACTGTACTTTCCATTATCCTTTATGTTATAATAGGGAACAGATTTTATTTTGTATAATAAGATAATTTACTATAGAACCAAGTAGAAATGGAGCCGTATATGTTTCGATTATGGGCAAAAATATGGAAAAACAACCGAATGGTACGAGATACCGTTATTTGTAATGATAGCACTGAATT
>JAQZAX010000166.1 GCA_029239455.1 Anaerocolumna sp. | reverse complement strand
TGTACAGAAACCACATTGAGCTGCACCATGCACCATCCATGTAACTTGAAGGGGATGAAGTTTATCCTTATTACCTACACCCTCAATTGTAATAATTTCAGAGTTTTCTTCAATTTTCTTCATTTTTGTAATACAGGATTTTACTACTTTTCCGTTTAAAATTACGGAGCAAGAACCACATTCACCAATACCACACCCCACCTTTGTGCCTGTTAGACCAAGTTGTTTCCTTAACACATCTGACAGTTTTGCCTCTGGCTCAACAACCAAAATTGTTTTGGCACCATTAATAATTAATGCTTTCTTTAACATAACAAACCTCCTTCAAAATATTATTTATAATAGTAAAACTTAGTAGAGCCCACCTTTTCCAAACCCACAATTTGGGAATGTGCATACTTCACAGCTTGAACAAAATCCTCCATGTCCAAGGCTGATAATATCCTCTTTCGTTAACTTTTCTCCGGCAATCAATCTCGGTACTGTTAAATCAAAAATAGTTCTTTTTGAGTACATAACACATCCTGGCAAACCTACAATCGGAATATTGTTTTTATAGGATAGCATAAACATAGAACCTGGAAGTGTAGGTGCACCATAGGAAACAACGGACGCACCAGTTTTTCTTATACCTAACGGTGTAACATCATCAGGATCAACAGACATACCACCCGTACAGGCTATGAGATCTGCTCCTTGTTTTATTAATTTTTGAATACTTTCCGCAATCATTTCTGCATTATCATCGACAATCACCTGCTCCATCACTTCACAGCCGAGCTCATCGAATTTGTTTCTTAATACAGGTCCAAATTTATCTGGTATCCTTTTGTGATAAACTTCACTTCCTGTAGTAACTATTCCAATCTTTAATTTTCGAAGTGGCAAAATCTGAACAATTGGATTATTATCTTTACATAACTTTTCCACTTTGACTATTTTTTGAACATCTGTTATCAGTGGAATAATTCTGGTACCGCCAACTACCGTCCCAGTTTCTATCACTATATCTGTATGGCGTGTTGCCATAATAATCTCTTCAATACTATTAATTTCATGCAATGCTCTATAATTAATCTTCAATAGCCCGGTTATCTTGGCGGCAAAACTCACTTTCCCCTCTGATGGCTCTGTTAATTCGATTCCTGGTCCAGCAGCTGCTGCAGCCATTCTTATAGCCGCTTCATTTTCATGTATATCCCCTTCCTTAAATTCAAGAATCCCAATATGTGCTTTACCCATTCTTAATAATCTTGGAACGTCTTCTTCCTTAATGACCTGCCCTTTTTTAAAAACTGCACATTTTGATTTTCCAGGTATGATTTCTGTCATATCGTGCGCCAAAATCATACCTACCGCTTCCTCTACCTGTACTAATTTCATACATCACGCTCCTTTACAACAGTATCAACTGTAATATTGTCATATTACTGTACAATTATTATATTTTACCTTATACTGTTTGTCAATTGTCATATATCTGAGCATTTAAACTATCATATATTGTACATTTTGCATAATATTATATTTATATACTAATTAGTACTAAATAAATCACATGCATTATTACTATAATGTAACCTATGATAGGTAATGTTTAAATGTAGATAGTATTTTATATTTCTAATCTCTTTTATAAATATGTACAAAATTCGAACGTTTCATTTAATAAGTAATATAAAAATATTTTTATTTTACTTCTACTTTCTGATGTGTATCTCTGTTAAGCGTAAGCGCTTAATTTCGGGGTATAAAAAATCCAGGATCCAAATAGCGGTTCCTGGACTAATTGATTTTACAGATATTTAGTACTTCTTCATTCCATGGTGCTAGTTTAGATAATTCTTCTTCTGACATTTTCTTGTTTGGACGATGCTGCAATACGAAGTTTAAATATTCATATAGATTTAAATTATAAGATTTCGCCATTTCTACAATGGTCAAGCATAAGGCATTGGCCATAGCTCCATCTGGTGAATCAGAAAAAAGCCAATTTTTACGGCCTACGGTTACCGGTCGGATTGAATTTTCGCTTAGGTTATTACTTAAGCTGCATCTGCCATCCTTAAGATATGTCATGAGACAATCCTTACGATTTTGGATGTAGGTAACTGCTTTCTTAAGTTTACTGTTGGTTCCTGGATTTACTTGTTCAAGCCACGTCAAAAAGCCCTCAATAACAGGTTGCTGATCTTTGAGGCGTCGTTTTTCGATTTGTTTATATGAAAGACCTTTCTCTTTGTAGGATCTTTCATATGCAAAGAGTTTATCACAGTATAACACTCCTTGTACGGCTGGATGCGCATAATCCTTTTCTTGTCCCTTAGGAATAGCTTCTAGAAGGTATCTTCTAATGTGAGCATAGCAACAACAACGGTTGGTTTCATTTACTTTGTTGTAGCCCTGATAGCCATCAGCCATTAGATAAAACCCAGGCGCAATTCCATTTAAGAATTGTTTGGCATTTTCTCCTGCTCTTGTAGGAGTGTAGTTAAAGAGAATGATTGGATTTAATCCATCTTCTCCAGTACGTATTAACCAGAAGTAAGATTTTGTCTGAGCGCGACGTCCATCTTCATGTAATACTTGGATTGGAGTTTCATCCATCATTAAGAATCTGCGTTTTAATATTTCCGTGTGGAAATAATCATACATTGGTTGCAGGTATTCCATTGCAATATAAATAATCCAGTGAGCCATAGAAGCTCGTCCTATGGGTGCATTTTGCTGTAAGAAATCTTTTTCCTGACGATACAGTGGAATAAATAAACCATATTTTCTGTATAAGATATAAGCTGCTAAGGATTCGGAGGCATAGCTTCCAGGAATTAGCGCTGGCAAGCCATTGTCCTTTATAAACTGAGGTTCTTCCGTATCCTTACACTCTGTGCAAGCATAGGTAGTTGCAATATATTCAACCCTTTCAAGCTTAGGTGGGGTATAGACAACATCGCTACGAATAACCTCTGTTCCTATTGGAACCATTTCAACACCACAAAGAGGACATGCCTTTTCCTCTGGAGAAAGCGTATCTACTGATACTTGTCTTACAGGGAGATCTTTAAATTGTTCCTTTAGGGTTGGCTTCTTCTTCCGAGTTATTTTAGGAAGTGAGACAATTTCAGGCTCGATAAGTTCTACAGGTTTTTCCACTTCAGGGGAATTGCCAAAGAGACTCATCTGACCCTCGATATTGGTAACATGACGCTCACTTGAAGAGCCAAAGAATTTTTGTCTAAACCATGCTAGCTCAGCTCTTAGATTATCATTATCTGATTGCTGTCTAACGATGGTATCATTTAATGTTTCAATGGTTTTATTTAATTGTAGAATGGTATCCTTTAACTCTAAAAGTTGGATGTCTTTACTACTTTTGTTCACGCTTTTTGCTCCTTAATTTACTATAAATAGTATATCACAAAACTGGTAAAAAAGCTAGTAAAATCAATGGTTTCAGGCTGTTTTTATAGCTTTGGGTTGTTCAATTTCCAGACCATCCATTAGCCAATCGTATTGTTTCCATGTAATAGGTTTTACCTCCGAGGAATCCCTTGGCCAACGGAATCTACCGCTTGTAACATCTAGTCTTTTATAGAGCAACACAAAACCATTTGGCTCCCGAAAAAGAATCTTAATGCGGTCGCAGCGTTTACCGCAGAAAAGATATATGGATGTACAATCTGGCTCAGATTTAAGTTGTTGGTAGACAACACTACAGAGACCATCAATGGATTTTCTCATATCTGTATAGCCGGTCACAATGTATACGTTTGTTGCAACAGAAATATCACCTACCACGGTAAATCCCTCCAACATTTTTTATAATAGACTCTATAATTATGGGATCGGTATCATTAAAAAAATGAACAGTTGTATCCTCTATAATAATCTCG
>JAQZAX010000034.1 GCA_029239455.1 Anaerocolumna sp. | reverse complement strand
TCAGAAGCACTGGCACTATTACCGTTAATTAAAACAACCGCCGGCTTATTAAATTCTTCTTTACCATCGGAGGTCTTCTCCTGTCTGATGCCGTATTTATCTTCTGTATAAACAATTAAGCCTTCCGGCAGCATTCGGTCTAACATATCTACAACCGTGTCTAATAATCCGCCGGGATTATTTCTGACATCGATCACTAGTCCTTTTTGTCCCTGTTTATCCAGGTCTTCTATGGCACTTTTAAACTGTTCTGCCGTAACTTCATCAAACTCGGAGATGCTAATATAGCCAATCTTATTGTCTAACATTTCATATTCGATGGTTGGAACTTCTATGGTTCTTCTTGGAATGGAGAATTCTAAAGGTTCCGATTCCCCTTCTCTAATAACAATAAGTTCCGCATTGGTACCTTCTTTTCCTTTAATGCGGCTGACTACTTCTGTCAAATCCATTCCGGTAACTTCTTCCTCATTTACTTTGTATAAAATATCTCCCGGCAATAACCCTGCTTCATAGGCAGGTCCTGTTACAAAAGGTTTTACAACCGAAATAACTCCCGTAGTAACATCCTGACTGACAGTAGCTCCTATACCACTATAGATACCTTTCGAAGATTCCTCTAACGCTTTATATTCTTCTTCCGTATAGTATGTGGAGTACGGATCACCAAGGCTTTTCATAACACCTTTATAAATGCCGTCTGCAAGTGCCTCCTGGTCTACTTCTTCCAGATAATACTTATCAATCAGTGCCTCTAATTTATTCACCTTTTCCAGTATCTCTTCCGCATTATCGGCAATGTCTGCCGCATTTGCCGTACCTTCTGTCTTATTGGCCTCATTTGCCTCCAGGAAATCATTATTACTTTTTGCCTGGGTTGTATATATGGTCAAAGCAATTGCAAATAGTAACAACGCACCTGCTAAGCCGGATATAAAACCAGTTACAAACTTATTTCTCATCTTTGCACCCATGCTTATCGCAAATCAACTTGCGATACCGCCCAATTGATTGTGTGAATGAATATAATCTTAGGGCACCTTTCTATATACATTTTCAATCACACTTATTGCTTCATGAATCAAATAATACAAATTTTAATAGCTGACATAATTCTGAGGATTTACATATTCACCATCCATGGAGATACCAAAATGTAAATGAGGTCCGGTAGAATACCCGGTAGAGCCTACTTTACCAATGACTTCACCTTGGGATACCTCATCGCCGACAGAAACCAATAATTTTGAACAATGCATGTATACCGTATAGACACCGCCGCCATGAGATATCATGATATAATTGCCTGCGGATACACTATAAGCTGCAGTAACTACGGTTCCGCTCATAGATGCTACGATATCTGTTCCTGATGGTGCTCCGATATCAATTCCTCTATGATAAGTACTTGCTCCTGCGGTAGGCTGATTTCGATAACCGAAAGTGGAGGTAATACGTCCGCTGGAAGGAACCGGCCATAGGAAATCTCCAGATACTGTATTCTCAGATCCGGAATCATTGCCACCTGACTGCTGGTTCTTTTTCTCTTCCTCTTCTCTTCTCCTGCGTTCTTCTTCGATTCGTTTACGTTCTGCTTCTAATAACGCTTCGATCAGCTCTTCCTGTTCTACCAGCTGAGAGCTATATTCGTCAGACAAATCTTCTGCTTCTGCTATACTTGCTTCGTATTTTACCAGCTCTGCATTCTTATCATCTGACAAACGCTCAACGGTTTCCTGCTCATATAGTAACTCGTCTTTTAATCCATTTAAATTCTCTATCTTCGTCTTTAGTACTTCTTCTTTCTTGATTACGTCCTGCTTTAATTCTTTGTACTCTTCTAATAAATGATTATCATATTCCGTAATCTTCGTTATGTATTCCACATGATTTAATACATCCGGCAGACTTTCCGACTGCATAACAACATCTAGATAGCTGGAGTTCCCGTTTTCATACATGTACTTAATGCGCTTCTTCATGGTGGAATACTGATTTTCTTCTGTAATTTTCGCCTGTTTCAGTTCTTCTTTTGCCACTTCTAATTCTTCATTTGCCACAGTGATATCCCCATTTAGGGTATCAATCTCATCTGTGATTCTACTTAATTCCTCATCTAATTTTTTTATATAATTAAGTATATCATCTTTTTCCTGTTCTAATTCCGAAATTCTTTTTTCTGTTTCTTCTTTCTTTTTTTCAAGATTCGTTTTTCTTTCTTCGGCCTTATCGATTTCAGATGCAACCACCGGCTGACCAATGGAGCTAATCACCATGACCACCGCCAAAATTAGTGGAAATATCAAAAATTTCTTTTGCTTATGATACTTACTTTCCCATAAGTGTTTTATGATCCTCATTTTATCAACTCCATTTTTTATTTGTTATCATTCCAATTGTTAGTATCTCTTCCAATATATTTTTAGTATCTCTTCAAATGTTTTCTAACTGTTATAAAACTTCCAAAAAATCCGATTCCGATACCAATCATTAAGGCGATAGGTATAAGATTGGAAAATATATCTCCAATCTCTAAGAACTCAAATGCACGGAATATATTAATATACTTTTCCGTAATGTAAGTTATTACTTTGTGATACATAAAATATAAAACGATGAGAGGCAGGATAGCCCCAACGAAACCAATAATGATTCCTTCTACAATAAATGGTGCACGAATAAAATAATCCGTTGCTCCAATCAATTTCATAATATAGATTTCTTCCTTACGCACGGAGATTCCCATAGATACCGTTGTACTGATTAGGAATACCGCAACTGCAAGCAGAATAATAATGATAGCACCGGATACATAACCCACTAAGGCATTAAAACTCTCTAAGCTTTCTGCAACGTTGTTGGAGTGATTTACCTGTCTTACGCCATCTAACTCTTCAATATATTTTACAAGTGAGCTCTGCATGGAAATGTCATTTAGGTAAACCGAATAGGAGGCCGAATCAGCTAAAGGATTATCATCGCCAAAGGTATCCGCCAGTTCTTCACTCAGATATTTCTCTTTATAATTCTCCCAGGTTTCCTCAGCAGATATATATTCAACGGAGGACACTTCTGCCCGTTTCCGTATATTATCGCCGATTTCCCTTATCTGGTCTTCGCCGATTCCTGCATCAAAAAAAACCGTTACCCCCACAGAAGTCTCGGCTGTTTTAATCATGTATTGAAAATTAGCCACAACAAAATAAAAAATACCAAACATGAATAAACATGCTGTAATTGTTCCTATGGAAGCAAGAGAAAACATTCGATTTCTTCGAATGTTTTTTATCCCTTGCTTTAATGTATAAATAAATGTGTTAAGTCCCATGGGTATACCCACCTTTTTGTTCATCACTGATTAAAATTCCATTGTTCATTGTAATTACCCGCTTTTGCATCATATTAACAATCTCCTGGTTGTGGGTTACAACGATAACCGTAGTTCCCTTCTTATTGATTTCATCAAGAAGCTGCATAATATCCCAGGAATTCTTCGGATCCAGGTTGCCGGTAGGTTCGTCTGCCAGCAGAATGACCGGTTTGTTAACCAGTGCCCTTGCTAGGGCTACCCTCTGCTGCTCACCACCAGACAATTCACTAGGCAGTGACTCATGTTTTTCCGATAATCCCATTACGGAGAGTATCGCAGGAACCTGCCTTCGTATTGAACTAGTTGGCATGCCGATTACTCTCTGAGCGAAGGCTACATTCTCAAAGACATTCCGGTCTTTTAATAACCTGAAATTCTGGAAAACTACTCCAATATTTCTTCGATACTTTGCAACCTGTCCATTTCTTAAGCGGGATAAATCCTTATAATTTACAAAGACTTTGCCACTGGTAGGCTCTATCTCCTTTAGCATTAGCTTTATCATAGTGGATTTACCGGAGCCGCTGCTACCAACAATAAATACGAACTCTCCTTTACGGATCTGCAAGTTTATATTGCTGATAGCAGGAGTCCCTTTTTGATAGGATTTTGATACATTTTCGAATATAATTACCGGAGCCTCTATATCTTTTAATGCTTTTTTTAAATCATAAGAACTTGCCATTTTAATACTCCAATGTTTCCATATACTTCATGTATTTTACAACCATTAATGCAATTTTAAATGTAATTGCGTCTTCAAAAACTCTAAGGTCAAGATTCGTACTCTTCTGAAGTTTATCCAAACGGTATACCAAAGTATTTCTGTGAATATACAGCTGTCTTGAAGTTTCAGATACATTCAGGCTGTTTTCAAAGAATTTATTGATAGTTGTAAGGGTTTCTTCATCAAAGTCATCTGGTGACTTGCCTTCAAAGATTTCACGGATAAACATCTTGCATAAAGGCATTGGTAATTGGTAAATCAAACGTCCGATTCCTAAATTATTATAAGCTACGATGTTACGTTCACTGTAGAAGATCTTGCCAACATCCAGTGCCATTTTTGCTTCTTTATAAGATCTGGATACATCTTTAATTTCGTTAACAATGGTTCCATAAGCTATATGAACTTTGGTCATTGCTTCAGTATTTAACATATCCAGTACAACTTTTGCTGTCTTGTCCAAATCTTCATAGGATTCATTTGGCTTTAATTCTTTTACAAGAATAATATTCTTCTCATCAACCGCAGTGATAAAGTCTTTCGTTTTCCCGGAGAATAAACCTCTTACTGTCTCAAGGGCGTTCATATCTTTCTCATTCTTAGTCTCAATAATATATACCGTTCTTCTTACATCTGTTTCAATATGCAGTTTTTTAGCACGGTTATAAATATCAACTAAGAGCAGATTATCTAACAATAAATTTTTAACAAAGTTATCTTTATCATATCTTTCCTTGTACGCAACCAGGAGATTCTGAATCTGGAAAGAAGCAATCTTGCCTACCATATACACATCATCACTGTCGCCTCTTGCTAATATTACATACTCTAACTGATGCTCATCGAACACTTTAAAAAACTGATAACCTTGCAATACCTGGCTGTCAGCAGGGGATTCAACAAAGGCTAAAACAGCACCTTCATATTCTTCAACATTATTAATTGTAGTTGCTAGTGCTTTTCCTTCGGTATCCATAACGCAAATATCGATACGAGTTATAGCTTTTAAGCCCTCAATGGTATTTTGCAGTATCTGATTGGAAATCATATTGTCCTCTCCTTTATTTAAGTTTAATTTTTACCTATTTTATATTACCTATTTTGTTATTTTAACATTAAATTCGTCAAAAGTAAACTAATATCATGTAAATTCAATTATAATTTTCGTATATTTATATCAATTTTATAATTTTTATAATTAGTTTATTCATTAAACTATATAGTAAATGAATTTAAGCTTACTATATTATCACAATTAGTTTTGTTTTGCGATAATGTAATGACTCCGTTTGTGTCAATGAATTACATCGTATTATCCAAACCTTATGAATACCAGTCAAAAAAATAGGGAATACGAGGTCATCGTAGTCCCTATTGTAGTTTATATAATTAGTGTGTAATTACCTGTTCTGTTTCTTTATCAAATATATGAATTTTACCTAAATCAAGAGCTATCTTAATTGTATCATCCGGTCTTGCAGTAGTACGTGGATTAACACGAGCTGTGATATCGAATTCATCAACGGAGAAGTACAGATAAACTTCTGCGCCTAGTAATTCGTAAACTTTTACAGTCGCTTCAATCACACTATCCAGAGAACTGTTAATAAACATCTCTTCATCATGTACGTCTTCCGGACGAATACCAAGAATTACATTCTTATTCTCATATCCGCCGTCTAATAATTTCTTAGCTTTTGCATCTGGAACTTTAATAGAATTGGATCCAAACGTTAATAATACATCAGAACCTGATTTAACAACTGTGGATTCAATCATGTTCATCATTGGAGAGCCAATGAATCCAGCCACGAATACATTATTTGGCTGATTGTATAAGTTCTGAGGTGAATCAACCTGTTGAACAACACCATCTTTCATAACTACAATTCTTGTTCCCAGTGTCATAGCTTCTGTCTGGTCATGGGTTACGTAGATAATAGTTGCCTGTAATCTCTGATGTAACTTTGAGATTTCAATACGCATCTGAACTCTAAGTTTTGCATCCAGATTTGATAAAGGCTCATCCATAAGGAATACTTTAGGATCACGAACAATCGCACGTCCCATGGCAACACGCTGTCTTTGTCCACCGGACAAAGCCTTAGGTTTACGATCTAATAACTGTTCGATACCAAGAATTTCAGCAGCTTCATGAACCAATTTATCTATTTGGTCCTTTGGAGTTTTTCTTAATTTAAGACCAAATGCCATATTATCATATACTGACATATGAGGATATAATGCATAGTTCTGGAATACCATTGCGATATCTCTGTCCTTAGGTTCTACATCATTCACTAATTTATCGCCAATCCACATTTCACCATCTGTAATTTCTTCCAAACCGGCAATCATACGAAGAGTGGTTGATTTACCGCAACCAGAAGGTCCTACGAATATTATAAACTCCTTATCAGCAATTTCTAAGTTGAAATTCTTTACTGCAACAAAGCCATTAGGATATGTTTTGTTAATGTTCTTTAAAGATAAACTTGCCATTTAATATGTCCTCCCTGAATCATCTTTGCTCGTACATTATCTTGTACTATTACTATATTACTCATGATACACTAATAGTACATTGAATTCTATATCCCATTTTTACAAATTAAAATTTCCCATTTTGTTGAATTTGTATACATAATCTGAAAATAAGTAGATTTACCTATTTTTCGCACAGAATTCATTCTTTCTACTGTCTATATTCTCTAAAGCCCTCTCCCATAACCTCCCTTACGTCACTTACAATAACAAATGCTTTAGGATCAACTTCTTCTACGATATCAGTTAAATCAACAATTTCCTTCTTGGATACTACGCAAAAAAGCATCTTTTTATCTTGATTAGAATACATACCCCGTGCGGACACACCGGTTACCCCTCGGTCTAAAGAAACTAATATCCGCTGCGCTATTTCATTGTAGGAATCTGAAATAATATACGCCATTTTTGCAAATTTTAAACCTTCCAGTATGCTGTCAGAAACTTTAGACGTAATATATACGGATATAATAGCGTACAAAGCTTTCGTTATACCAAAGGTCACAACACCGGCCATTACAATAATCCCATCAATTACAATTAGTATGCGGGGAATAGAGTAATAGGGTTTATATTTATGAATCAGGGTGGCCAAGAGATCCGTTCCGCCTGTCGTGGCTAAGGCTACAAAAATCATACCTAAACCAACTCCACCCAGCACACCGCCAAATACAGCCGCCAGCAAATAATCTTCAAAGACAAGATTGTAAGTTGGTATAATATAAATCGCAATGGATAGACTGACTGTAGCAAATAATGTATTCTTAATATATTTAGTTCCTAATAATTTGATTGCCAACAGAAAAAGTGGTACGTTTAAAACGATATTCGTCAGCCAGATTGGAATTCCACCATCAATAAAAGGTTCTGTCAGAAATTTAATAACAATCGCCATTCCGGTTACCCCACCGGTTACCATTTCCAGTGGCTCATATACCAGATTAATGGACATTCCCATTAAAAAGGCCCCTGCCATAATTAAAAGATAATGTCTGATTCCTGATCGAAAAATATGTTTCTCCATGTTAAATTCGCCTTTTCTTAATATGATTTTGTAATACTTAAATAATGATAACGTCAAAAGTCTTTCATAAAATAAATCATGAACAGCGCTGTATATGTTGGCAGTACAATTCATTTGGTGAACGAAATTAGTCTTTCGACTTTCTAATAAATATATTTATTCTTCTTTCATAGTTTAGCCTTCGGGGCTACCTTTATTCTAAGTAAATACCTCAATTATTGCATGAAATAAGACACATTATAAAATGCGCCTGGTTTTTGTTCCGTATTGCCAACTTATGTTAGTATATCAGAAACCGGCATTATTTTCAAGTGCGGCAAAACTGTCACCATTTTCGGTCGAATACGGTCATTGACACATAAAGGGCTTATGTTATAATGAAATGTAATGTTACAGTGATAATATCCTAATAAGAAAGATGATTTGAGGGTCAAAAGCCAAGTTTTTGTTGTTCGATGAATACCGCTGTATCTATATTCATCATTTATAGATTTTGAGGCTTTTGACCCTCAAATCAAAGATTAAAATAAAAATAGTTTCAGTAGATAATAAATTTAACATATCAGAATCACTTATAATATTTTTAATAATAGAATGGAGCATTGATGGAATGGAAACTAAAACCGTATTGATTACCGGTTCTTCCCGTGGAATTGGAAAGGCAATTGCACTTAAGTTTGCCAGAGAGGGTTATAATGTTGTAATTAATTGCATCCACCGTGAAGCAGATTTACTAAAAACCAGGGATGAAATTCTTTCCCTTGGTGCAGGTTGTCTTGCATTTGTAGGTGATATTAGTAATTACCAAACTGCTGCCAAATTGTTTCAGTCTGTTCATTGGGAGTTTGGAAACATTGATATTTTAATTAATAATGCCGGCGTGTCGTATATTGGTCTATTTACCGACATGACTCCTTCTGACTGGGACCATATCATATCGACCAATCTTACTTCGGTATTTAATTGCTGCAGACTTGCAGTTCCTTCCATGATTGCAAATCACGCCGGCAAAATAGTCAATGTCTCATCTGTATGGGGCAGCGTGGGTGCCTCCTGTGAAGTAGCTTATTCAGCTTCGAAAGGAGCTGTCAATTCCTTTACCAAAGCTTTGGCAAAAGAGTTGGCGCCAAGTAACATTCAGGTAAATGCCGTGGCTTGCGGAGCCATTGATACGGAAATGAATCAGTTTTTAAGCGAAGAAGAAAGAAATTCTTTAATAGAAGAGATTCCGGCGAATCGCCTTGGTCGCAGTGAAGAAGTAGCGAATTTCGTTTATCAACTGACAAGGGGAAATGAATATCTGAATGGGCAGATAATTCATCTGGATGGTGCCTGGATCTAAGAATCCAGAAATTCCATAAATTTTTGCTATGGAATTTCTGGATTTACTTCTGTATATTTATTTATTTCTTTTTAGAGATTCACCAGATAACCCCCGTATTTGGCAGGTACTCATTAAGGGATTTCTTAAATGAAATAGCGAAATAATAATAAATACTTAATGTAATCGAAGCGTTATTATCACGGAGTTAGTCGGTTGATATCTCTTGGAAATAAGGTTGCTAATCTTACATTGTCCTGATTCAACAATCTACTAGTGAAACGTTCTAAGCCTAGCCCCAATCCTCCATGGGGAGGCATACCATATTTATGCATCATGAGATAGCTTTCAAAATGTTCCACTATCATACCTTTGCTTTGCATTTTCATTACCTGTTCCTGGTAGTTATGGATTCTTTGTCCGCCTGTAGTAATTTCTAACCCTCGAAACAACAGATCAAAACTTAGGGTTTCCTCCCTATTGTTTTTATCTTCCATAGCATAAAACGGTCTCTTTTTACTTGGATAATGTGTCACAAATACAAATTCTGATCCAGTCATTTGATACATCAGCTCATGTAACAATTTTTCCTCTTCCGGTTCAAAGTCTTCATAGTCCCTTATTTCTCGTTTATACGTCTGAGCAATCAGTTCTTTCGCCTCTAGAAATTTAATTACAGGTATCTCCGAAACGGTTGGTATCTTAACTTTTAGAATCTCAATTTCTTCCTGATAATTCTCCATCAGATACTCGAGAGCAAATCGAATCATACCAGTTTCCATCTCCATAATATCTTCAAAACTTTCAATATATCCCATTTCAAAATCAACACTGGTATATTCATTCAAATGCCTTGAGGTATCATGCTTTTCTGCTCGAAATACAGGTGCTATTTCATAGACTCTTTCATAGACCCCTACCATCATTTGCTTATAAAATTGAGGGCTTTGAGCCAAATAAGCATCTTTCCCAAAATAGTCAAGCCGGAATATATTTGCTCCTCCTTCTGCCCCTGCATACACAATTTTAGGAGTATGAATTTCTGTAAATTTGTTTTTCATTAAATATATTCGAAATGCATTACAAATTCCTTCCTGTAATTTAAAAATTGCCCTTTCTTTCTCATTTCGTAAAGTTATGGGGCGATAATTCAAAAGATTCTCAAGGGACGTGTTCACACACTTGTTATTAATTACCATAGGGGCCACTGCTTCCGGCTCTGATAGAGACGTTACTGTTATCATTCTTAGGTCAAATCCAAGCTTTGAACGTTCTTCCCCAATAACATCAGCTGTTAAAACAATACTGCTTTCTTCTTCTAAAAGATCAATAGCAAACTCAGAGAATTCTTCACTATAGATACATTGTACGATTCTTCTTTTTGTACGTAATAAAACAAAAGAAAAACCGCTCATTTTTCGTATTTTATAGATGCTTCCATGTATCTGTACCCTTTCACCTATATGGTCTTTTAGATGTTCCTCATCTGTTGTCAGGTCTTTTAGGGTACCATTTATTGTTTCTATTGTGATATTGTTTTTTAAGTTTATCATCATGTTTTTCCTCCATGTATTCTGCTATTTTTTAAGACTGTTTCCAGAATCCATGCAGGCATCGTCTCTATGCCTCATATGATCACATCCTTTCCATTAAGTAAAAAAACCACCGGCAAAGGTGGTTTCATTTTAGTAAAATACAAAAAGAACCACATAAGTAAATGAATTAATTTACCAATGTGGTTCCTATCTATTATCTCCACATAGGCACAACACTTTAAGCGATTGTACCTATGAATTCTCACAGCTACAATCGCTATCTATCGTCGTCCCTATTTAATTTCATAAATGAAAGATTTTGCATAACACATACCTCGGAATGAAATTTCTGATAGTTTAGCATATGTGAATCTAAACTGTCAATCTGTTTTTCCAAATATTTTTCATTCCCACTTCAACTTTCTCTTGTGGATAACCGCTGTATATGCACAGCTAAATATGCAACTTCTTCATTAGGAATCACTTTATCATATGTTTTGCACAAATAAGTTCTGATTTTTTCGGCACAGCTCATAGCCAGTGGGTATCCTTCGTCCATTCTGCAAGGCCGGTAATTACTCCATATCCGCTCCATTGGTTGCGATTACTTAGTATTGTATTACCCGGTGTCCGTTCTGCATTAGGATCCACCGATTCTGTCATACTCATATAGTAGCTAAAGGAAACAAAATCCACGCATCCTGACTTAAGTATATCCATATCTTGTGGCAGCATCTCAATGTTAATATTGTTACGCTCAAATTTTTTCAGAACCATTTTGGGATACTCACCAAAAACCATCACGTCCGAATAAAACAGGTTATCTAAATTCTTTTGCTGTGTTGCCGCAACATCTTCTGGTGCACAGGTTCTTGGATACGTTGTAAGTTTTGTTAACATACATCCCATCTGGCTGTTTGGAATCAACTCATGGCATTTTTGAACCGCTAATGCACTGGCTACAAATTGATGATGAAGTGCCTGATAGCAGCATGCCTGGACTCCAGCTTCTCCACAACGGTCAGGGATAATTCCGGCAGTCGTAAATGGATGTCGTAAGATTTCCATACCTGTTTGTGAAATAGATGAAATTGCATATGGAAGTAATGCTTTGTGCATACCCATGGAAACCATGATTGGTAAGATTGCTACATTTCTGGTTTTTGAATAAAAGGTTATTAATCTCGTATTATTGTTCACGGATAATTTGAATATTCATATTATAGTATATATTATATTTTAGGAGAAATATTGATGCTCCCAAGAAATGACTTCATACGTCAATCATTAGATTTACATTTATTTTTCGGAAGAATTATGAAAGAACATTCATTTTTTTAGAAATAGGATTTACTCCAAGAGACAGCAATTTTATGCAGCTAGCAGATACTTTTCGTATGCAATTTGATAGATTATTATGGGAAGTAGTTTCTATTTCAGATGGCGTTGTTAGTCCTGATGTTATACAGTCTGGTGAAGTTTTTACTCAATATACCATTAATGCGGAGTTAGCAACTTCATACTATACAGGAGTTAACATACCTTATGATTTAACCAGAGCTGAAATGAATTTAATGGGTGATCGAAATTATCCATTAAGCCAGGAATTAGAACAGCAGGTTTATGAAATAAATGAAAGAGCCATTGAATTAACTGAATCACTAATACAATTTAAATCCACGATTTTATCTAATGTATTATCTTGCAAAATGTATAGTGTAAACTACCCTCTCTTAATTGACCATATTAAGCGCGAAGCTATGCTTTATTTAAAAATGGTGAAATTTTTACAAAGCAGAGAGATAATTAATATCGAAAATGAAGTGTTAGAGCAAGAACTATTTTGGAATAGAATTATGGCAGAACATTCAAAATTTATTCGTGGATTACTTGATCCTACAGAAGAAATTTTAATAAATACCGCAAATAATTTTGGCAATGAGTTTGATCAATTAGCAGAAGAAGCAAAAGCTGCGATGGATAACTCAATTCCATTTTCACAGGTAACTGCTGATAGTTTGGAAGCAACAAAAGCTATTCGTGATTTCAAGGCACAAGGCACACAGGGCATATTAGAATGTAAAGTGAAATCAATTATTATTCCTTTGCTAGGCGATCATACTTTGCGTGAAGCAAATCACTTCTTAAGACTGCTAAAATCATTTAGCAGATAATCGAGTAGGAGGAATCATTAGTTATTAGCCGACCTCTCACACCACAGTACGTATGGTTCCGTATACGGCGGTTCTCTAGTTTACACAAACTTTCGAGTAATAATCAGAAAAATATATAAATCATGGATCATATGTTTGGTTATCTAGTCTTTTGCTAAGAATTGGGCTGTGGAAAATTCTCCAATAGCCTTTTCTTGTGTTTGCAAACTCCCATACTTTGCATTCATTAATTCCATACTGTAACACAATTACGCCCACGACTTTTCGATTTATAAAGTGCTTTGTCTGCCTGTTGAACCAGGTTGTCCAAAGTTTGCCTTGGCTTGCCTTTCTTAGCAACTCCGATACTAACAGTCACATGAAACTTTTTACTCTGGTAGTTGTGTTCGAAAAGTGCTACGGTTATTAATAACTGGTCCGCTTTTTGCTCTATTTCCAAATCACTAAGACCTGATAATAAAACTGCAAACTCTTCACCTCCAAGGCGTGCTATAAGAGTACCTTCCTCAAAATTATCTTTCAGAGCCTTACCAAAGTTATGTATCACATTATCTCCTGCCTGATGCCCATATTGATCATTAACATTTTTAAAGTGATCCAAATCCATCATCAGCAGATGCATGGTTTTCCCTGCAGTTTCAGACTCTTTTACTAATTCCTGCCCAAACTGCATAAATGCCCTCCGATTAATGAGTCCGCTAAGCTCGTCCACCATTGCCTGTCGCTTTAAGCTTTCATTTAGCTTATGTGTTTCTGTAACATCACGGATGCTTTTTATCCAACCCTGGGGTGCCTCATTATTGTTGCCAATTCCCCTCGTATATATCTCGCAAAATCTTTCTTCCCTATCCATCTTCAGTCTAACCATGGCTACCTCCGTAGTACAAAGACCTGCTAATAATTGAGGATGACTTTTAAACAAGGTTGTAATATACCCCTCCGAAATATGTAAATTTATTTGTTCAAATAAACTTTTTGCACTTTTATTATAATCAATCACCTTATTCTGATGATTAATCAGGAGAATGGCATCACTACTGGCTTCGAATACTTTATTTCTCGCCAGGGTTTTCGTCTCAAGAAAGTCATAACGCAATATAGCCAAATTAACCAATATACAGGTTAAGGGAAGACACAAAACCATATAATCAAGGTATAATCCGAAAGGTTTCGCCAGCAAAAACACTAATCCGGCAACCGCAAAAAAAGATGCCGCTATCATAAGAGATATTTTCCCAGTTTCTGTCCCCTTTTTCCGGCTTTTCATAAAGTCATAAATGAATAATCCTAAGGTTATCAGAATCATGGACATGGAATGTATCAATTGTACATACATCCAAGGCCCTGGCTGTTTTTCCATAAACAATCTTCCAGATTCACTGATAAAACTTACCGCAGCAAAATAAAGATGATGGTATTCATTGGTAAGTCTAAGTATAAATGAAACCAAAGAAATTAAATAAATAGTAGCCAACAGCCGTTTTTTAATGGGGTAATAATAGCCGGTGTACATGAGTCCAATGGAAAACCATAGGGCGGAAACAAAAGGAATCCCCATATATTCCACCCCATTCCAGAACATAATCTGATTTTTCGTAGTGGAATTTAATTCCATGGAATAGCCAAACATATAAAAGCATACTGCAAAACCTAAAAAAACCAGATTCCTAGTATAGGCAGCCCCGTTTTGTGAACGGATATAGGCAGCTAAATATATCTCGATCATAACCATAACAAAAAAATATATGCTTAAAACATTATATATCATGATACTTACCTCTTTTTCATTTGTACTGTTTAAAATATTATAACTATGTTTGAATATCGATGTAAAGCATTAACTTGACCCTCAAATCCTATAAAGTAAAAAACCTCTCGGGATAAGTCCAAAGAGGTGATTATTTCGATATCAGATGGTTCATTTAGTTAAGTATATTTTATTACTAAGTGGAATTGTTTCATACAGTTTTTCACATACCTTTATGGCTGAATCAGGTAAGTATGCATACCAGGTCGTTGGTTTAAAATATTCCGCTCTGTCCTTTACAAAATCACTGTCCGCATAATATATAGGATGGACACCTGTGTCTGGTATGTATCCTTTCTTCCCTGTCTGTGTTAGTACCGGATACCAGGTAATTTCATCATATGCGCTCATGAAATTTGAATAGTTGTTTGGGGATTCTTCCAAGTTTGGAGTTATGAAATCCCCTTTGGTATAGGTGCCAATGATATGGTCATCCGTTATGTTAAGCACAGAATTTTCAGTAGTATCATATATATTTCCATTTAATGATTTACCATTATTCTTAGCCTTTTCAACAAATCTACTATCCGTTTCATAGTATTCAATTTGATCACATTGGTAATACGCTAAATTGTCATACTTTATCATAGTTTTATTCACCATTTCGTATCCAATCGTCCACATTAACGAGAAAAGCAGACATACACTAAGGCTAATAGCAGAAAATGAAGAGGATATTTTAGATGGGATTTTAAATAGCAAAAATGAAATTATTGACATAAATAATAGCATTAATAAAAAGCTTTTTATTGTAGAAATACTTTCATTTAAAGTAACAGCAATAAAAAAGGAAGCAATCGCACCTACCACACTAATAACTTTAACCGGTAGTAATCCTTTATTTATTTTAAAGTTAATGATCCAATATGCCATCATGAGAATGGCCATACAGAGGAAAGCTACTATTGGCGCAATAATAATTCCAAAAACAACAACAGCTACTAAAAATACCAAAACCAACATCATGGGAATCTCAAAAACCAACATATATCTTTCTCCTTTGTAATCTTTACTTTCCAAAACTTTTTCATTTTTATAAGCTGAATTTGAATAAATACTTAAGAAGTATATCATTATATGGTATATCTTTCAATACGTAGCAAAGTTTACTATTTATAACTAAACAGGTGCCAAAAATTAATAACTCCATTTTTCGCCATTCCAGCTAAGATTTAATATTCCTTCCTCATTACTTCCATAAATGCTTCCTTTAATTTTTAATGTTGAACCATCAACTGTCATGCCGTCACAGGTACATAATGTAGAATCATATTCTGATATATTATAATCGTTTATATGTAGTATTTCCTTGGGTCCATTTTCGTCAACGGAATAAACAAATACATTAATTGCTCCATAGGTGGATCCAACATAAGATAATTTTACAATTACCTCATCCCTGCCATCTTTGTTCAAGTCAACTAATACTGCATCTCCACTCCAGCCGTTGCTATATCCATCCGTATTTTCATCATAAACAATATTCCACTTCTTGCTGTCTCCCAAACTTATCTCCACCGTTGTTATATAGGGTTCCTTAGATAAATTATTGGTTACATTAACATTTACATCAGTAGTACCCTGAATGTCAGTGTCATTCTCAGCTTCACTGTCATCGATGCTATTCCCTACACCGCCTCCGTTTGATGCTTTTACAACAATTTGTTTTATTATATTATCCTCAGTATATAGTGAAAGGCCATAATCTCCATTTTTCACAAAACTAAAATATTTACCTGTATCTTCTCCTAAAGACCAGCCTTCTGACAATAATTTTTGAATTGCCACGTCCTTTTCCATACCCCATTGCAACCCATTTAATAAATAGTTACATTTGTTATTTATCATAATAAAATTAATATGATCATCGGAAGCTCCAAAACAAATAGTATCATTTCCATATTCCCAACCCCCATCAGTTGAACCATTATCAGAAACATCATCAAAATCCTCTAAAACTTCTGAGGTTTTCGCGCCAAAATATTCTATTAAATCCTTGCCATTGCTTTTTACCAGACTTTCTAATTTACTATCATCATATTTTTCTAAGTAGGTGGCATTATCTTCCGGCAAAAAGCCATAAACATATAGGTCATTTTCTAAGTTTGCACTTTTAATTTTAACCATATGCATTGCTATCTCATCATTAATACTCTTTTGATAATCTATTACTGGTTGTATTTTATCTTCGGTTCCTTGCGTTTTTCCTTTTAGGGAGCCAATGGCAGCATCTCTTGTTATGTAGCAGGATTTCAGATATATGTAGCAGTATTGTGATAAAGTGTACAAATCATCTAATGTAAGTGTCTTCTTATCTTCAAAAACCTGATTCCGATAATTCTGATAATTCTGGAATGCATCTGCCTGAAAAATTGTTGCATACAAAGCCAATTCAAATTTGTCTGCAGCACTGATCCCTTCTGATAAAAATGGGATATAGTCCGAGGCCAGACTCCAAACAAAAAGTTCTATGTTTGCCTGGGTGCCTAAAGCTTCTCCAATGCTAAAACCGCTTGTTATTAACTCATCTAAATTTTCTTCCATAAATCTTACTAATGAATACGCTCCAACATTCGTCTGTAAAATTTGAGAATAATCTAGCATTGATTTTTTCATACTTTCAGATGTAATCGATTGTGTGCCAGAATTACTAAGATATTGATCCAATGCCTGGACACTAAATTTATCCTGATCCGCAAATTCAGACATATATCCTATTACTTCTGCGATTCTCATTCCCATATCAAGGCCTGTAACCGCTCCGGAAACTCCTTTTTGCACAGCTAAGATTTTTTCACCGGTATCAGAAAACCATGACTCTTTATCTAAAGCAAGTTCTAACTGCCTATATGCCCTATTATAGATAGCCTGTTCGGAATTGCCTTTTTCTACATTTTTTAGTGTATTTTCGCAGGTTTTATAAAAAGCTTCCATATCCATTTCTTGTGCTGTCTGAATCTTAGATAATAATTTGCCGACTTTCCCATCCTCAAAAAGCACATCCTGCAGTGCATTCATCCTGTCAATTTCTGCTTTATATTCCCCATCAGAGGTGGTACAAAGAAGCATTGCTATATCTTGTCCATATTTGGAATCATAGGCAGAAGAATCCATAGCCATTGTCTGAAATAGTTGTTTCCATGAATCTCCATCAAATCCCAGTACTCCATTAAACAAATTAACGATATGACTTGCCCCACCAATGACCTGCAGGTCCCCATCGGAATATCCAAAATCATCGCCCCAGTTGAACAGGTAAGTATCATTATTTCTCATAATATCCATATATGTATGTATTATATTCTTTTCCGGAATATCAATCACCACGGTATCATCTGCAATCAGCATGCTGCTGTTTAAAAGCAATAGGGAATATTCCATAGGTATCCACATTCCCTTATCATCCTTAATACTCGTAAATGGTGCCTCATACCCTTCCACCATATTGTTAAATACCACGTGATTGACTTTTGTATCATCATAGAAAAACTGAGTAAGCCCATAGGGAAGTTCATTTTCCTGATTATTATAGATGGACACGCATTTTTCATTGGTATCCGCTACCGAAAAACCCAGTCGCTCTCCCAATTCCTGCGCATTTGCATAAACATGGCCGTCTTGTATCATGATTGTAAGCTGTTCTAAATTACCCCGGTTATCAGAGTACTCTGCATTAATACTACCGTACTGCTTCTCTTCCATTGACATTGCAAACGTTGGGGTTACAGAAGTAATCAATAACGACAAACATATCATAATTCCCATAAAACCCTTCATCTTCTAGTCCCCCAATCCATTTCTGTAATCATCCAGCATTTCCTGGTATATTTCCTGATAACTCTCTAATAATCCACCTGTGATTGCATTCATAAACTCTTCACTTTTATAATCTGCATCAAATTCTCCGTCTTCCATGGTATAAGTAACCTTCACGGTAATTTCACTGATTTTTGCATCTTCTATATATTCCGTTAAATAATCGGCAAAATTATCGTTTGTCAATTCCTTCTCATTTTCCTGTATATCTGAAAATATATCTGACATGTCCGGTGCCTTCACCTTATATGTAACTGTTTCTTTCTCAACCGAATCTATCTCAATTATTGTTCTCTTAAAAATTTGTTCTAATACTCCATTTTCCCGATTGTTCTTACTGGCAAAGCCAAATTCATCTGCCAGCTCATCGTCCATTTCAATCTGATCAGAGGCATAAAGAAACTCTGTAATTTTATTCATGTCTCCAGTAGAGAATGCATTTATGACCTTGGATGCCTTTTCTTTTACATCTTTATTCTCTTGATTACATCCGGTAAAGATACATACTAAACTTACTAATTGTAGAATCATAATAAATTTTCTTAAATTCATAATATTTTCTTCCTTTGTGTAATAAGTAAAATTTTCGTCAAAATAACTTGAGTTTAAATATAAATACCAATAAAGTATATCATTATATGTCATATTTTTCAACAGTTGGTAATTTATACCATTCTTAATCTTTAATTTAGTAGCTGTTCAACTTTTTACTGAATACCTGAGTATTCTGTATTTTCTCAAACGAAAAAAGGATATTTCCTAATGGGTTTAATCATTAGAAAACATCCTGTATTTTTATGAAACTTTCTGTTCCAAATCATAATTTGTATATTTTTTCGCTTGTTTTGATTTAAACGCCATTTTTAATAAAATCGGAGATATAATGGTTGTAGCTACCACCACAATAATTACAGGGCCAAACATAGCAGAAGACATTAATCCCATAGATGCTCCTTTACTTGCAACAATTAATGCAACTTCTCCTCTTGAGACCATG
>JAQZAX010000165.1 GCA_029239455.1 Anaerocolumna sp. | reverse complement strand
CAATTACTTTACCATCTCTCCAGATTCTTTCTAAATCATAGAATAATCTGTCATCTTTGGAGAAAACATGAACCACAACATCGCCGTAATCTAATAGCACCCAACTTGCAGAACGTAATCCCTCAATTCTTTTTGGTTCAAAACCATTTCTTCCGAGCATTTCCTGTACATTATCTACTAACGCTTGTACCTGGGATGCATTGGTACCATTGGCAATTACAAAATAATCAGCTATAACTGATATTTCACCAATTTCTATTACTCTAATATCTTCAGCTTTCTTATCATCTAACGCCTCATAAGCTAAGTTAGCCATTTTTTTTGATATATCTTTGTCTGTATTTTTCATTTTATTCCCCTTTCAGGTTATTTTATTTTTAGGTAATTGGGAAGAACCAAAGTTTTCACAACTACCTGGATTTAATTTTTTTTTATAAAAGTTATAAGCTTCTACCGTTAATGGATCCATTTCCTGTGTACCGGAATCCAGATATTTTAATGTATTATCCAGTATTCGATAGACAGCCTGATCTAAATCATGAAATGCCAAACTACGAATTTCATTTAAATCAGGAATGTGTTTACCCGAGCGATTTGGTTCAATATAATCTGCAGTAAATACGATTTTCTCCAGCAGATTCATATCCTGTTTACCAGTTGTATGATAAGCTATGGCAGATATTATATTACTATCTGTAATTCCATAGACTTCCTTTGCCTGATAAGCACCTAACTTACCATGAAGTAAATACGGATTTCTTCTTTCAACCTCAGAAATCGGCAAATGGTAGGTATCACACTGTTTTAGCAGTTCTGGGTCCGGAAAACATCTGGCCAGATCATGTAACAAACCGGCAAGTGCCGCCTGATTCGTATCACATTCATATCTTGCAGCCAGTGAAAAACTGACCGCTTCCACGCCTAAGGTATGATAAAACCTTTTTTCAGTTAGTATGGTAGACAGGCTTTTTTTTATTGCTATTAAATCATTTTTCATAAGTATCTCCTTTGTTAAACATTTTCAGATACATAGAAAGGATGCGAATTCATTATAAACTCAGATACATAGCAAGGATGCACTATTCTTTATAACATCATATAAATAGAACGATTACACGTTTTTTATAAAGTCATATAAATAGAACAATTACACGCTTCTTTATAAAGTCATACAAATAGAACGAATTATTCTTTATATAATTTATGTTCTAAAATATATTCTTCTACTTCTTTTGGAACATAATACCGGATAGATTGTCCTAACCTGATTTTTTCACGCAGCATCTGTGAAGAGATATCCATATTAGGAGTCCTTAGCAAATGAATATTGGCATGAAACTTCGTTGAAATATAGGCAATCTGTTTTAGCATTTCCCCATCTGAAAGGTGATCTCTGCCGGCGGCAATAACTTGAGATAATTCAAATATTCTGTCTGGATTCCTCCAATGCTCAATTGTAAAAAGGGAGTCTGCTCCAAGGATAAAATAGTATTCATTCTCTGGATATTTTTCACAAAGGTCTTCTAACGTCTCAAAAGTATAAGTGGTTCCCTCCCGGTCTATTTCCAGACTGGAGAATTCAAAATGAGGGTTATCTTCTATGGCCAGCTGGACCATTCTGCTTCGGTATAAATCCGATATAATATCTGTCTGTGGTTTATGTGGTGGATTTTTAGAAGGCATAAACAAAATTTTATCTAGAGAAAACTGCTCATAAGCATGTTCAGCCATAATTAAATGTGCAAGGTGAATAGGATTAAATGTTCCACCCATGATACCTATCTTACTCATTTTTACACCCACCTCATATCGCAGATTTGCCTGCGATACTGCCATAAATAAATAGGTTGAAAGAATCTGTTTATGGCAATCCTTTCGCTTATTGTATTTTCTTTCAAACTTACACCCTCTTGTTATTATTTCTTTTTCTGAACAGGTAATTCAATCTTTTTCTTATCTTTTGATTCACGATAGAAAATAAGCTTCTTACCTATTACCTGAACTACCTGTGAATGGGTTCTTTCGGCAATGATCTGAGCTATTTCATTTGGGTCATCCATACAGTTTTTTAATACGTTGACCTTAATTAATTCTCTGGCTTCTAAAGCTTCATCAATTCCTTTGGTCAGTTCAGGAGTTATACTGGACTTGCCTACCTGATAGATAGGATCAATGGTCATGGCTAAGCCTCTTAAATAAGCTCTTTGTTTACTTGTCATTTACTTATCTCCTTTATTTATAATAATCAAAATGGAGACCATACATACGAACGGTATCTCCTTCTTGAATACCTTTGGATTCTAATTCTTCTAAAATACCGCTTTCTTTTAAGAAGCGCTGGAAGAATTCAAATCCTTTTTCAGAATCCAAATTCGTATATCCAAGCATTCTTTCGATTCTTGGCCCTTCCACTACAAATACATGTTCTTCTTCCTGTTCCACGGTATATGGATCATTGGCAAAGCTGTGTTCTCCCGGAATAAATTCAGGTTCAAACATAACTGGTGTTTCGTCGATGGTATCCAATAATTCTCTTACATAATACAAAAGTTCTTTTACCCCTTTACCGCTAACCGCAGAGATTGGAAATACCTTAATTCCATTGGGTTCAAAAGCTTCCCTTATTTTATTTATGGCTTCTTCTTCCTCTTCACCATATAAAACATCCATTTTGTTTGCCGCAATTACCTGAGGTCTTTTTGCAATCTCCTCATTGTAGGCAGAAAGTTCAGCATTAATGGTATTAATATCCTCTACCGGATCCCTGCCTTCCGTGGAAGCAGCATCTACCATGTGTATAATAACTTTGGTTCGTTCAATATGCTTTAAGAATTCATGCCCTAAACCAATCCCTTGTGAGGCACCTTCAATAAGTCCTGGAATATCGGCAATAACAAAACCATCTGCGCCATCTAAATCAACCACACCTAAGTTAGGATTTAAGGTAGTAAAGTGATAATTTGCTATTTTAGGCTTTGCATTGGTTACTCTGGATAATAAAGTTGACTTACCTACATTGGGGAAACCAACCAGCCCAACATCAGCTATAACTTTTAATTCTAGAGTTACATTTAACTCTTTGTAAGCTTGTCCTGGCTGAGCGTATTTAGGAACCTGCATGGTAGCTGTTGCATAATGCTGATTCCCTTTTCCACCACGACCGCCTTTTAGTAATACAACTCTTCTATTTTCATGAGACATATCAATAATTACTTTACCGGTTTCGGTATCTTTAATTACAGTGCCTTCCGGAACTTTAATTACTAAATCTTCACCGTCTTTACCGGTTCGATTGCTCTGACTGCCATTTTCACCATCTCCGGCACAATATTTCTTTACAAAACGAAAATCGGATAATGTATTAATACCTTCATCCACTTCAAATATTAAATCTCCGCCTCTTCCTCCGTCTCCTCCGTTTGGACCTCCGGCTGCAACAAAAAGTTCTCTGCGGAAACTTACGTGACCGTCACCGCCTTTACCGGAACGTATATATATTTTAGCACTATCTGCAAACATTCGATCTCACCTCTGTTTCTATTTATTTCTATAGGTTCTATATATTTCAATTTGTTTCATTGATTCCTAACTATGTTTTTAATTTTATCTATATAATATAATTAAGATTTGGGTATTAAATCCTGCCATCATTATTTATAATACTACTAGTATTAACGAAAATAAACCCCAAATTCATGAAATCATCAGGAATTTGGGGTTTGCGTCAACTTAAACTATTTTGATTCAACAGGGTAAACAGAAGCTTGCTTCTTGTCTCTTCCTTTTCTTTCGAAACGAACAACACCGTCAACTAAAGCGAATAATGTATCGTCTCCGCCACGTCCAACGTTAGTTCCTGGATGAATTTTAGTTCCGCGTTGTCTGTAAAGAATGTTACCAGCTAAAACAAACTGTCCAT
>JAQZAX010000164.1 GCA_029239455.1 Anaerocolumna sp. | reverse complement strand
TCTGATAACTATCCGAAATATGTACTGCGAACAGATGAATTTACTGGTGGCAATTACGAGGGAATAAAGACCATGCATGTGGCTGATTTTCTTTTAAGCAAGGAGTATTAATATATATAGGTGTCAGGCACCCTTACGTTTTTCTTACGAAATCCTTTGATTTCGTAAGAAAAACGTAAGGGTGCCTGACACCTATAAACACATTATTTTTGGCTAATTAATTACAAAAAAGTTGATTTTATGCAAAGTTCATTGTATAATATAAACAATTATGTAAACGTAAAGTAATAAAAAATTATTAAAAATATGGAAATCATGTGATTGAATTAAGGAGGGTGTATACTGAATGGTACAAGAGAAACTGAAAAAACCATCTTGGTTAAAGGTAGCATATAATAAGGATATTGTAGATGAAGTAAGCGGTTTGATGAGCGAGTTATCGCTTAATACCGTATGTAAGGAAGCAAACTGCCCTAATTTGGGGGAATGTTTTAAAAAACATACGGCAACTTTTATGATATTAGGTAACCAATGTACCCGTAATTGCAGGTTTTGCAATGTGATTCATGGAGCTCCTCAGGAAGTGGATAAAGACGAGCCATTACATGTTGCAGAGGCAATAAAAACAATGGGATTAAAACATGTGGTAGTGACCAGTGTGACCAGAGATGACTTAGCCGATGGGGGTGCATTTCATTTTGTTAATACCATTAATGCCATACGCGCTCTGTGCCCTGAAACTACAATTGAAGTATTAATTCCTGACTTAAAGGGAGATAGAGCCAGTCTGGATTTAGTTATTGAGGCGAATCCTGATGTCCTTAATCATAATATTGAAACAGTAAAGCGTTTATATCCATCTGTAAGGCCACAGGCGATTTATGAACGTTCCCTGGAAGTCTTATCTTATGTGAAAAGCAAAGCACCAGACATGTTAACGAAAACTGGAATGATGGTAGGACTTGGGGAAAAAGAAGAAGAGGTGCTTCAGGCAATGGAGGATATCTTAGAGACTGGGTGTGATATGCTGACAATTGGTCAGTACCTGCAGCCTTCTTTGCAGCATGTGGATCTGGTTGAATATATACCCTTAGAAATATTTGAAAAATACCGGCTGGAAGGTGTAAAAAAAGGGTTTAAATTTATTGCAAGTAATCCACTGGTCAGAAGTTCCTATAACGCTGCGGAAGCAATCACCCATATTAAAACAGGGGAGGTATAACTTGATTTACATAGAATATGATAATAAAAGCCCGTATTTCTATTTTGCATTGGAAGAATATCTGTTATTAGAGAAAAACCTGGATGATGACACCATCTTTTTGCTTTGGAGAACTGATCCAACCGTTATGGTTGGGCGATATCAAAATACAATTGAAGAGATTAATGTAAAATACATTTCTGATCATAAAGTAAATGTTGTGCGAAGAAATTCAGGTGGTGGTGCTATCTATACGGATAAAGGAGCATGGCAGTATACCTTTATTGTTAAGAATTATGAGAATAATTTAATTGACTTTCATGTGTTCACCGACCCCATTATCAATGTACTAAGAACACTGGGAGTTGATGCTTATTTTAATAATCGGAATGATTTGCTGATAGATGGAAGAAAGTTTTGCGGAAATGCGCAGCATAACAGTGGGAATGGCAAGATACATCATGGCTCTATTTTGTTTAGTACAGATTTTAATGCCATGGAAGAATGTCTGCATGTATCGGAAGAAAAAATCATTTCCAAAGGAATTAAATCCATAAGATCTCGTGTTACCAATGTGTCTGAGCACCTGAAAAATCCTATGAGTCCGGAAGAATTCAGACAGGCAGTCAAAGAAAGTCTGTTGGGCAGCGATTCCACCATTTATCATCTTACAGAAGAGGATTTACATTGGATAGAGAAAAGGAGTAATGAGAAATTTAGCAATTGGGAATGGAATTATGGCTCTTCACCAAACTATAATATTGAGAGAGAAAAGCGTTTTGAAGGCGGTAAAGTGGGATTTCAGCTGAATGTACAGGGAGGAATCATTGAAAACTGTAGTATTTTTGGGGACTTTTTTGAAGCGAAGGATATAGCTGTAATAGAGAAAGCGTTAAGTGGTATACGATACAAAAAAGATGATATTCAGGAAATTTTAGTTGCAATCAACGCAGAAAGCTATTTTTATAAGATTACCAATGACAATTTATTAGAATGTATTATTTTATAAACAGTGTCAGGCACCCTTACAAATTTCTTACGAAATCCACGGATTTCGTAAGAAAAACGTAAGGGTGCCTGACACCAATCAAAGAAAGAAGAGGTAGAACAGAATGATATATTCATCCATTTACGGAACAGATGATATTTCAAAATATCCAAAGATTATCAAAGAAGCCATTGAGTACTTAAAAAGCAATGATTTTACAACCATGGAGCCTGGTACCTATGAGATTAAAGGTAAAGATATGTATGCTTTGGTTATGGATATAGTTACTGCACCGGTAGAAGATAAGAGACCGGAGTCCCATAAACAGTATCTTGACGTTCAATTTGTTGCTGCAGGTGTGGAAAAGCTTGGGTTTACGGCAGATACAGGCAATTATTCCATAATAGATGCAAAAGAAGAAAATGATATTTATTTCTACGGTGCTATTGAAAATGAAAGCTTTGTAATTTCAGAAAAAGGCTGCTATAGCATTTTCTTCCCAAATGACATTCACAGACCGGCATGTATGGTGGCAGAACCCGCCAAGGTAAGAAAAGTAGTAGTTAAAATAAATAAGGATTTGATTTGATTATTTTGTGAACTTCTAGTATATTAATTTTAGGAGTTGGGTGGAATAGCCTTAAAATTACGTTAGATAACTACATAATAATCGCATTTATTTTACTAGGGAGGTAGATTATGGATATTAGATATTCTGTAAATCAGAGAGATTTCAAGCGTTATACTACGAAGGAGACCCGCGACGAGTTTTTAATAACAGACTTATATGTTGCCAATGAAGTTGTGGCAGTGTATTCCCATATTGATCGCATGGTGACACTTGGATGCATGCCGGTAGGGGAGACTGTTTCTATCCATAAGGGCATGGACATATGGGCTAACTTTGGTACTACTTACTTTTTGGAGAGACGAGAGATCGGTATCTTCAACATTGGTGGAACAGGAAGTATCCTCGCTGATAATGTCAAATACGAGATGGGATACAAAGATTGCTTATATATTGCAAAAGGAACGAAGGAAGTATTATTTTCCAGTGATGACCCACTGCATCCCGCGAAGTTCTATATGGTAAGTGCACCGGCACACACATCCTATACTACAACTTTTATCCCAATTAGCAAGGCGGCAAAGAATAACCTTGGCGCAGTGGAGACTTCCAATAAACGTGTCATTAATCAATTTATTCATCCGGACGTACTTAAAACCTGTCAGCTTTCCATGGGAATGACCATATTAGAAACCGGAAGTGTATGGAATACCATGCCGGCACACACCCATGAGCGACGTATGGAGATTTACATGTATTTTGAGATTCCGGAGAACAATGTAGTATTTCATATGATGGGAAAAGAAGATGAAACCAGACATGTAGTCATGCAGAACGAACAGGCAGTCATCAGCCCATCCTGGAGCATCCATTCCGGCGCAGGAACAAGCAGCTACGCCTTCATCTGGGCCATGGGTGGCGAAAACCAGGAATTTTCAGATATGGATAACATAACAACAACTGAATTGAGGTAGTTGGTGTCAGGCACCCTTACGTTTTTCTTACGAAATCCTCGGATTTCGTAAGAAAAACGTAAGGGTGCCTGACACCTATTATAATCTAAGAAGGACGTATAGTTGAAATGTATTTACATAGAGGACAATATTTTATTTTGATTGATCCAAGGTTGATTTAAATTATTAAAACAATTGATTCCAACATTCCATTATGTTATAAT
>JAQZAX010000163.1 GCA_029239455.1 Anaerocolumna sp. | reverse complement strand
GATTTTTGGCTAGAGTCTTGACGATATATGAACAGTGTTCTCGGCCGGTCGACGCCAAATCGAATATAGATACAGCACTATTCATCATTTATAAATTTTGAGGCTTTTGACCCTCAAATAATAATATGAGAATTATAAGATATATAAGTAATATAAGGAATACAAGATATAGAGTCAGAGTAATACGGATTCTATATCTTTTTTATTTTCTAAGATTACATTTGGCTGCCTTACCCTCAAACACTATATCTCACCAAAATTGTAACCAGAAAGGTAATATTTTGCGCTCTTTATTTACAGTAGCAGCAATATTTTGCAGACGGCAAATACAAACAAAATAATCCAGCAATATAGTCATATTGTACAACAAATGCGTCCATTGATAAAAATTATTGTATATTGTAACATAATATTGTAACACGGGGAATTGAGTAACCAACAATAATAAGTTACTCAGAAAAAAATTATATTGTAGAAGGGCGGAACAAGATTATGAAAAAAGTTATTGCATTATTGTTAGTATTGGTTATGACAATGTCACTTTCAGCCTGTGGTGAAAAAGATACCCAGACAAGTGGTGGGGATTCCAAAGGAACCGTAGATGTTGGTATTGTATTGCCTACGAAAGACGAACCAAGATGGCTTCAAGATCAGGAAAGATTTGAATCTGTCATTTCCGATACAGATTATACCGTAGAAGTATTATTTAGCCAAGGATCCTCAGCTACAGAGAAAACGAATGTAGAAACTTTAGTAGCAAAAGGAATAAAAGTACTTATTATCTGTGCACATGATGCAGCTGCCGCAGCTTCTTCTGTTGAAGTTGCAAAAGAAGCAGGTGTAACCGTTATATCTTATGACAGGTTAATCACGGACACAGAAGCTCTTGATTATTATGTAACATTTGACAGTATTTCTGTTGGAGAAGCAATGGGACAGTATTTAGCAGATAATGCCACTGGCACAGGCAATCCATTATATTTATATGCAGGTGCTGCAACAGATAACAATGCATTTCTTTTCTTTGAAGGTGCATGGAATATACTTCAACCCAAAATTGCTGACGGAACCTTTGTAATTAAGAATTCCTCCGAAGCTCTGGCACTTGCTGGTCAACCTACTCTAACTCGTGATCAAATGTCCGCAATTATCGGTCAAATTACGACCAACTGGGATTTCAATGAAGCAAAATCTAAAGCAGAAGCTCACTTAACATCAGCTACTGCTGCAGATAAAGGTAAAGTTTACATTTTAGCTCCAAATGATGGCACAGCACGTTCTATTGCAGATGTATTTGCAGCAGACGCTGACGTATCCGAATATTTCATTACAGGTCAGGATTCAGAAGTTGCATCTGTTCAATATGTAATCGATGGAAAACAGTCTATGACAGTATTTAAGGATACTCGTACTTTAGCAGCAGATGCTATGAATATGGCAGTTGAAGTAATCGAAAGTAAAACTCCTGCAACAGATACTACTTATAATAATGGTGTAATTGATGTGAAAGCAAAACAGACACCTATCGTTGTAGTAACTATGGAAAATGTGAAAGAAGCATTAATTGATTCAGGATATTATGAAGCATCTCAGTTTACTGGTTTAAAATAAGGAACGCATAAAAAGGAACTGCTATCGTAAGACCGGCTTAAGATGAATGCAAGAATGAATCAACATAAGACGTTCGGCTTGCCGGACGTCTTATGTGTAAGCTGGTCTCATGTAAAAGGAGGTTTATGTAATGAGTGATTACATACTGGAAATGCAGGATATAAACAAAGAGTTCCCGGGGGTTAAGGCATTAAATAAGGTTAATTTTAAAGTGAAACGAGGAGAAATCCATTGCCTTGTTGGGGAAAACGGTGCCGGAAAGTCGACTTTAATGAAAGTTTTATCCGGTGTTTATCCTTATGGCTCCTATAGTGGTAACATTGTTTATAACAAAAAAATACAACAGTTTAAATCAATTGCAGAAAGTGAAGCTGCTGGAATAGCAATCATCTATCAGGAACTGGCTTTAATTCCTGAATTGAGTATTTATGAAAATATATTTTTTGGACACGAGATTATGGATGGCAAAGTTATTAACTGGAACCAGACAATTGTAAAGGCCAAGGAATTGCTAACAAAAGTACGATTAAATATTAGTCCTTCAACAAAAATAAAAGATCTGGGGGTAGGAACCAGACAGTTAGTTGAAATAGCGAAAGCTTTTAGCAAAGATGTTAAATTATTAATTTTAGATGAACCAACGGCTGCCTTAAATGAAGATGACAGTGAAAATTTATTGAATCTATTAAGAGAGTTAAAAGAGCAGGGAGTTACCTGTATCATGATTTCTCATAAGTTAAAGGAGATTGTATCTATCGCTGATACAGTAACCGTTTTAAGAGATGGAAGTACCATCTGTTCCATGGATGCTCACCAGCAAAATATAACAGAGCAGGAAATTATTAAATACATGGTTGGACGTGAGATTGAAAATATATATCCGAAACGAGAGAATATAGATATTGGTGATATATGTCTTGAAATAAAAAATTGGACGGTACAAGATTTAAATACCGGGCGTAATATTTTAAAGGATATCAATATAAATGTCAGAAAAGGTGAAATTGTAGGAATCGCAGGGCTTATGGGTGCTGGCAGGACAGAGCTTGCCTTAAGTATCTATGGCAATACACCCAAATACCAGATTACTGGTGGAGAAATACTAATGGAAGGCGAAAAAAAGGAATTTCATCACCCCAAAAATGCACTGAAAGCTGGAATCGCATATGTTTCAGAAGATAGAAAAAGGAATGGACTGATTCTAATACAAGATATTAAATATAATATTACCATATCTTATCTTGAAAAATTAATTAAAAGGGTTGTAATCAATCATAATGAAGAAATCAATGTTGCAAAAGAGTACCAGAAATCAATCAATATAAAAACGCCTTCTATTATGCAAAAAGTCGGAAATTTAAGTGGTGGAAACCAGCAAAAAGTTTCATTGGCAAAGTGGATGTTCGCAGAACCAAAGGTTCTAATATTAGATGAACCTACCAGAGGAATTGATGTTGGTGCAAAGTTCGAAATTTATTCACTTATGAACCAGTTAGTTGAACAGGGCATGAGTATCATCATGATATCTTCTGAATTACTTGAAGTACTCGGTATGAGTGACCGAATGTATGTAATGTCAGAAGGTAAAATTACAGGCGAACTAGATGCCAGTGAAGCCACAGAGCAGAAAGTAATGGCTATGGCTACAAGAGGATAGGAGGAGAACAATGAGTAATTTATCAATGAGTAAAGTCAAAAGTAAGAATGGAATTGGCAATGAATTATCTGCTTTACTTAAAACAAATATCCGTGACTATGTAATGTATATCGCTTTAGCGCTAATATTTATTTTATTTGGAATCTTAACAGACGGATTATTTTTATCACCAAGAAATATAAGTGATTTAATTAACCAAACAGGATATGTAGCAATACTTGCTATTGGTATGACGATTATTTTAATTATTAAGCATATCGATTTATCAGTTGGATATGTAGCAGGATTTTTAGGTGCAGTGGCAGCAATCCTCATGAGAAATGGGTTAAGCGCGGGGCTGGTTATACCGATTATTTTAGTGCTTGGAATCTGTGTTGGCTTATATCAGGGATTTCTGGTATCTAAGGTTGGAGTTCCTGCTTTTGTTACTACTCTTGCCGGAATGTTTATATTCCGCGGTTTATTATCTATGGTAACAGCAGGATCCGGTACAATTATTGTAAAAGAGGAAGGCTTTAAAGCATTATCCCAAGGGTATATCCCGGACATTCCTGTCAGTGATAATTTTCATTTTCTTACTTTGGTAATTGGTATTATTGCTATCACATTCCTAGTTATTAGCCAGATCAAATTAAGAAATAATCTGTTGCAATACAATTTTGAAGTAAATTCCATGCCAATTTTTAT
>JAQZAX010000033.1 GCA_029239455.1 Anaerocolumna sp. | reverse complement strand
AGCTTCTTTTAGTCCGATTTCTTTAATAAAAGTAGTAATTAAGGTAATTAATTCAACTTCTGCTAATGGACTTTTAGATCCTACAAACTCAACACCAAACTGGTGGTGCTGGCGAAATCTTCCGCTTTGTGGCTGTTCATAGCGAAAAGCAGGAGTCACATAGAATAATTTCGTTGGCTGGCTTTCTGCGTACATATTATTTTCAAGGTAAGCTCTCATAGCCCCTGCAGTTCCTTCCGGCTTCAATGTTATGCTGCGGTCACCTTTATCCTGAAATGTATACATTTCCTTTTGCACAACATCTGTAGTTTCACCTACACCTCTCTGGAATAATACTGTGTGCTCAAATACTGGAGTTATTACCTCTTTTATATTATAAGCCTTACATAGTTTTCTGGCTAATTCCTCAATCAGGGTTCTTTTGTGCATATTACTGCCAAACCAGTCCTGTGTACCTTTTGGTCTCTGTGTAATCATTCTATTACCTCCAAATGTAGATTTTTATATATTAAGATTCATAAATGTTACTGTACTGTTTAATGTTTTTTTATTATTTATATCCTGAATAAACTTTCGAATAGAATCAAAATTCTCGGAATTTGATACTCTAAGAAAAGCTAAAAATATCTCCATGTCAAAGTTTTTAACTTCATCTATCATAAGTCTGATTGCAGTTTCAATGTCATAAGCCGGTCTATAAAGCCTCTTTGACGAAAGAGCTGCAAAAACATCGCAGGTTCTTAGAATCCTTGCACCCACTGGTATGGAATCCCCCTTTAAATTACCCGGATAACCAGTACCATCATAATTCTCGTGGTGGTGATATACTGTCTCTGCAATTACATCCTCATATCCGTAATTGTTAAGAATATCATATCCAATGGCAGGATGCATACGAACATACTTAATCTCTTCAATTTCTAATGCATCTTTATTACGTCCATACAAATAGTAACCAAGCCTAAGCTTTCCAATGTCATGTACCATTCCAGCCTCGCCCATCTGATAAAGTCTGCTTTGGCTATATAATCCATTTTTGACAAATCTAGTGAATTCAAAACATTTTGTAACATCCCAAATTCCTTTCTTCGAATATGCATTTCATGATTTGAGTGTCAAAAGTCAAATATAGTTTACTGAATGAATTGCACTGCATATATATGCAATTTAGCCGCCTTACCCTCGTGACGGTATATTTATTACAAGCATATATATACAGCACTATACATAATTTAATTTATGTCAGACTTTTGACCCTCAAATCATTTCATTACATAGATAATAATTCGTTATGCAATAAAAAACTACGTTTTCGCTCAATCATTTCATTGATGCGTTCTATATAATCCTTAAGGCTTTTTACATTTTCAACACGTTCCAAACGATTTTCATCAGGAAAAACAAATTTTGAGGAAGCTCCGGCACCTAGTGCTACTATTGTCTGTTTTTCTTCCATAATTAAAATATTATAAAGTCCCTCTTTACCAAACTTGGCATAGCCAATATTCTCAAGATTACCTGCCATATTCTTTTGTCTGTACAGATAATAAGGCAGATATCCAGCTTTTTTCGTATATTCTTCTGTTAAATGTAACATAGCCTTGGTATCTGTAGGGGTCAAATCCTCATAATTTGATTTCTCGGTATTTAATCTGGCTGCTCTCTTTAATGCCAATGTATGCACCGTCAAGCTATCTGGTTGCAATTTATCAATTTCCCTTAATGTATACGCTACATCGTCCTTATCTTCACCGGGAAGCCCAATTATAATATCCATATTAATATTCTCATGCCCTAATTGTCTTGCCATATGAAATGCATCTACTACCTGCTCTACGGTATGTTTTCTTCCAATCAGATCCAATGTTTTTTGTCTCATAGTTTGAGGATTAATGGAGATTCTGCTTACTCCATGTTTCTTTAATACCCTTAATTTATCATATGTGATACTGTCCGGCCTTCCAGCTTCCACCGTGTATTCTTTTACATAGGTAAAATCAAATGTATTCTCCACATGCTGCAGCAACAAATCAAGCTGCACCTCAGAGAGGGTGGTAGGCGTACCGCCTCCAAAATAAACTGTAGTAAGCTTCTTATCTCTAAAGCATGTCCCTGCAAATGTAATCTCTTGATATAATGCCTCTAAATATTTCTGGATTAGATTCCCAAACTTTTCAGATGAATAGGAGGTAAAAGAGCAATAAAGACAAGTGCTTGGGCAAAAAGGAATCCCAATATAGACACTGTATCCATTCTTATAATCCATCTCCTGCAATAATGTTATCTCACGTTCTGCTACCTGCAGGCTGGTATCAATCTTTTCTTTGGAACAAAGATACTCCCTGCTCATAAAATTTTCTATCTCAGCTCTTGATATCCCCTGTTCTAAACGGTCTAGCGCAAGCTTTGTCGGCCTTACTCCCGTCAAGGTTCCCCAAGGGAGTTCCTTTTTCGTAATCAGTGAAAGCCCGTTATAAATCATTCTCTTTAGAATATTTCTATAACTACTCTTATTCCCTGAATCTGCAAACTCCTGCATAGAATATATTTCCTTTATCCCCTGCATAGCTTTCATCTGAATCATATCCTGATTCAGATGTAAATATATTTGTAACTTGGCGCTTTCCTCCAAATCCTCTTCCATTACAAATTTAATTTGATCCTTTGGATAAAAAGCTTTCACAAGCGAGTGAATATCATATTGATATTCATCATTAGATAAAACAAATTGTATCATGTATAGCTCCTATCTATCAATGTTTATCCCATAAATTAAGCTATATAAGGATTATTATTTCTCTCATATCCGATGGTAGTCGTTCTGTCATGTCCCGGATAAACCGTAATTTCATCTGGCAATACCATTAACTTGGAATTCAGAGAATCAATCAAGGTATCATAGTTGCCGGTTGGAAAATCGGTTCTTCCAATGGTTCCACGAAATAATGTGTCACCACTAAATAAAACGGCTTCCTTATCAAAATAATAGCATGCGCCTCCAATGGTGTGTCCCGGAGTATAAATTACTGTGATATCCATTCCAGCAAGGGTGATTTTATCTTTATCCTTTAAAGGATGGGTCACATTTACAACAACTCTCTTACCTACACCGGCAGAATAATTCTTAGCCGGGTCTGATAACAGACCTTTTTCCTCTTCCATGGCATAAACCGGAAGATGGTAAAGTTCCTGCAATTCCGGAATAGCCATTATGTGGTCAAAATGTCCATGGGTTAACAAAATAGCAACCGGTTTTAAGGATTGCTCTTTTAAATGCAAATCAATCTGTTTCGCTTTATCCGCTGGATCAACAAGGATGACTTCCATAGTTTCTTCATTTATAATAAAATAGCAATTTGTTTCTACTCTTCCTAATACAAAGGTCAGTATTTTCATAATATATCTAATCCTTTCACTCAAGTATAGGTGACAGCGCGTCATGGGTATCCTGCCCGGTGGGACTTTCTTAAATAACAGGAGAGTAAGAGACCTTTCCTGTTATTTAAGAAACCGGCAAAATGCCGGTTAGCCTGTAGTTCTCTCAATATCAAGTATACTCTCAACTGATCTTATTTTAGTAATAATATAACGTAACTGTTCTACACCATTAATATCAAAACCGATACTAATGGTTGCTGTTCCCTGTTTACTGGTTCTAACATTCATTGATTTTACATCTATTTTATTTTCGGTCAAGATTTTAGAAATGTCAACCAATACACCGCTTCGATTATTGGCATATATTTTAATTTCAGCGTAGTAAAGTTCTTCCTTCTGGCCTTTTACTAATGGAATGTTCCATTCAGCTTCAATTAATCTTGCCCTATCTTCACTGGAAAGCCCCATAAGGTTAATACAGTCCGTTCTATGAATTGAAACACCACGACCACGTGTTACAAAACCTACAATCTCATCTCCCGGTACCGGGTTACAACATTTTGAGAAACGTACTGCAACATCATGAATACCTTCTACCACAATACCGCCCTTAGATTTGGCAACCGATGCTGGTTTGCTTTCACGCATTTCCGTGATTGCTTCTAATACTTTTTCATCTGTAATATCTTTTTTATGCTTCTTATCGTATTCATCTTTTAATTTATTTACTACCTGACCCTCTTTTAATGCGCCATGACCTACTGCCGCATAAATAGATTCCCAATCACGAAAACCGTACTTTGCCATAACTTTCGACATAAATTCAGGTTTCATTAAATCGCTTAATACTATATTTTTTGTTTTGGAGTAAGCGTAAATTAAATCTTTTCCTCTGGTAATATTATCATCTTTTAATTCTGACTTAAACCACTGATTTATTTTATTCTTGGCCTGAGTGCTCTTAACCAGTGACAACCAGTCTCTACTAGGACCTTTGGAATTCTGGGAAGTTATGATATCAATACGGTCACCGTTTTGAATAACATAATCAATGGTAACCAGTTTACCATTTACCCTGGCACCTACCATTTTGTTACCAACCGCGCTATGAATGCTATAGGCAAAATCAATAGGCGTAGAGCCGTTTGGCAGATTCTTAACATCCCCGGTAGGCGTAAAGCAGTATACACTTTCGGAAAATAAGTCTAAGTCGCTCTTTAACAAGCTTAAGAACTCTTTATTGTCAGACATGTCTCTCTGCCACTCAAGAATCTGACGAAGCCAGGTAAGTTTAGCCTCTTCTGTATCTCTGGAATTTTTACCGTCTACGCCTTCTTTATACTTCCAGTGGGCAGCAATACCGAACTCAGCCGTTCGGTGCATATCAAAAGTTCGAATCTGAATCTCAAATGGCTGACCATTGGGACCCATAAGCGTAGTATGCAGTGATTGGTACATATTGGGTTTCGGCATGGCAATATAATCTTTAAATCTGCCAGGAATCGGTTTATACATTTCATGTATAACTCCAAGGGCTGCGTAGCAATCCTTTACAGAATCCACAACGATACGAACAGCAAATAAATCATAAATCTGGTCAAGGGTCTTATTCTGGTTCACCATCTTCTTATATATGCTAAAAAAATGCTTCACTCGACCATCAATTTTAGCTTCGATTCCAGCCTCAATGATATGATGCTTTACCTGGGCAACTATGCTATTAATAAACTGCGTACGCTCTACATTTTTAGAATTAATTTTATCGGTTAAATCCTTATATACTTCCGGTTCTAAGTATTGTAAGGATAAATCATCTAATTCAATCTTAATTTTAGAAATACCAAGTCTTTGTGCAATGGGTGCATAAATATCCATGGTTTCTCTGGCTTTTTCTTTTTGTTTTACAGGAGACTGATACTGGAGCGTTCTCATATTATGCAGTCTGTCAGCAAGTTTGATTAAAATAACACGAATATCCTTTGCCATGGCAAGGAACATTTTTCTAAGATTCTCTGCCTGAATCTCAACCTTATCTTTCGAATAGCTCAACTGCGTCAGTTTCGTTACGCCATCTACTAATAATGCTATTTCATCGTTAAACTCCTTAGCCACCTGTTCTGTGGTATATACAGTATCTTCTACCACATCATGAAGCAATCCGGCAATAATCGTTTCTTTATCGAGTTCAAGTTCTGCCAGAATAATTGCAACACATAATGGATGAATGATATAAGGCTCTCCTGATTTTCTTTTTTGATCCTGATGTGCTTGGTCAGCAACATGATATGCTTTCTCAATCAAGGATATATCACCGGAAGGATGATAGCTTTCCACGATTTTAACCAACTTGTGAAAAAGTTCATCAGGGCTTGTAAAATCAGCCGGAGCCACTAAATCATTATAATCTGATTTGGTAATTTCCTGCTCTGTATTTTTATTAAATTCCGTTATTATCTGATCGTTACCCTTTACATCCATGATATCACCACCTTGTTTTTAAGTCTATCCCCTCATTATAATCATTTTATTTATAAAAATCAATTCCTTTATTGAATTATAGGATATCCTGGCACATTTTGGTTGCTTTTATCCTCCCCAGAAGCTGTGTTTATTATTGCGATCCTTGTGCATATAACAAGTAGTAGTTTCCAGGTAACACAAAAACCATCAAAAGAAAGAGTCACTTTTCTTCGATGGTTTTTGTGTTCATTTCATTTATTATTTACCTGAATATTTAACTACAGATTCAACGTTATATCCTTTTAATTTGTCCCTGCCTCTTAATCCTTCTAATTCAATTAAGAACACTATCTTTACAACCTCTCCGCCCAAGCCCTCGATTAACTTGGTAATTGCTTCAATGGTTCCGCCTGTCGCAATGAGATCGTCGATAATCACCACTTTATCACCTGGTTTAATGGAATCTTTATGCATCTCTATCACTGCGGTACCATACTCTAGATCATATTCTGCTTCCACGGTTTCTAAAGGAAGTTTTCCTTTCTTTCTGACCGGTATAAATGCTTTATTTAAATTATAGGCAATGGGAACACCAAAGATAAATCCTCTGGATTCCGGACCCACGATTATATCAAAATCTAAGTCTTTTAGATGCTCCTGCATCTGATCAATAGACATTCTCAAACTGACTTTATCCTGTAATACACTAGTTACATCACGAAAAATAATTCCTTCTTCCGGAAAATCCGGTATACTTCTTATATATTCTTCTAATTTCTTCATGATCTTCCTCTTTTCACATCAAATATTTATTACCAGTAAAGTTATTCCTTAATTCCATAACTTTGCAGCAGGCACCAAAAAGATTATATCATCTCTGCTTATAAATAGCAATTGATTTCATAATATATTATTGTGTTCCTTATGTTATTCCTGTGCTAATTCTTGTGATATATACCGTAAAATATTCTATGTTCAGTTTTCAAGTTTTATAATAAACTCTCTATATTCCATTGATTCATACCTGATAATTTTGGATTATAATCTGAATGGATTGATTTCCGTTATATTCATTTATATTTGGATAATAGGTTGCCGAAAAACTTATGGAATTTTCCCGATTCTGGAACATTTTATCTATTTCATTTTGTCCAAATTCATCTTTTATACGCAGAAGAAAAGCGTTCGGTTCTCCAAAAAATAAAGCGTCCATTACCCTTCCATACTCATTGACTACCTGAAGTTTTAAAACATTGGCATTTTTACCAAGAATATTAGCTCTTCTGATTTTAAGATTTCTCTCTGCAAATATGGGTTTTGTATTTCCTTTACCAAAGGGTTCTAAAACTTCCAGATCACGAACCAGGTCTTCACTTACATATCCTAGTGGCAACACTACATCAATGGCAATCTTAGGAATTAAATCTTCCTCAGAAAGGGTGGTATTGTGATTGAGCTGGTTTCGCAAAACGTCTATCTGACTATATGCAAGAGAAAGCCCTGCTGCCATGGGATGTCCGCCAAAACTTAGGAGCAAATCCTTACATTTACTTAATTCTTCGTAAATATTATACTGTTCAATGGAGCGACAGGAGCCCTTCACTTTATTTTCAGCACTGGTTAAAACAATAGAAGGTTTATTATATTTTTCTCTTAGTCTTCCAGCAATAATACCAGCAAGACTTTCATGACAATCCTCCAAATATACCACCAGGACTTTATCATCCTTTATAGTTGAGTTTTCTACTATCTCCACTGCCTGCTCCAAGCCTCTGACCGTCATTTCTTTTCTGATATCATTTAGTTCTTTTAGTTCCTTGGCTAAGGTTTTCGCTTCCGTCTCTGTCTGCGCCAGTAATAACCTTAAGCCTTTTTTGGCACTGTCTAAACGTCCGGAAGCATTCAGACATGGTCCTATAATGAATCCAAGGTGATAAGCTGATAACTTAGACTTATTAATATCACTAGCCTCCATTAAAGCTCTTAATCCATGATTCTGTGTCTCCTTTAGTAATTCCAATCCATTTTTTACGATAATACGATTCTCATCAACTAAATCCATAACATCACAAACCGTTGCTATTGCTGCAATTTCCAATAGGGAAGCAAGTTCTTCTGACGGGATATTACATTTCTCATAAAGAGCTTGTATTAACTTATAGGCAACGGCTGCACCGCATAACATCTTCCATGGGTAATTACAATCTGGTTGCTTCGGATTAATCACTGCATCAGCCTTAGGTACCTGGTATTTTTTACCTGCACCATTCCAGGTTCCATCCTCCTTTTTATCTATCTTGATAGGATTGGATGGTTCTTCTGGTTGTCCTGGTTGATTTGGTTCTTCTGGTTCTCTTGAGTTTTTTTGTTCCTCAGGTAGTTTTGGCTCTTCTGATTCATCCCGTGCACTGGTGTTAATATATGGTATATCATGATGATCGGTAATAATTACGGTCATTCCAAGTTCTTTAGCCCTTTCCACCTGATCCATGGCTGATATTCCGTTGTCACAGGTTAGCAGGGTATCTACACCTTCCTGATATGCTGCTTCAATGATTTGCATATTAATACCATAGCCGTCTTTGATTCGGTCCGGAATCTCAAAATCTACGTTAGCACCACATTTTAACAACGCCGTATATAGAATATAGGTGGAAGAAACTCCATCAACATCGTAATCACCAACGATACGGATCTTCCCAGCCGATTGTATCTTTTGTAATATTAGATTGCAGGCTTTGTCCATGTCTTTCATTAGAAACGGATTATGTAAGTACGTTAATTCCGGATGTAAATAGCTTTCGATTTCTTCCGGTGTCATCTGATTTCTGTTCACCAGTAATCTGGCAATCACTTCGCTTACCTGAAACTTATCCATTAATGCCTTAAAGTCTGCCTTTTTGTTTTTTACAACCCATTTTTCCATGCCATCATCCTAACTAATTAAATCTTGCCAATCTGCGTTTCCTGCTTCTTTTATTTCTACTTCTTTTATTTCTGTTTCGTTTATTCTGTTCCTTTTATTCCTGCTTCTTTTATTCCTGCTTCTTTTATTCCTACTTCTTACACTTCTGTTTCTTCTGCTTCGGCGGCTTTAATCATAATTGCGCATTCCACACGTTTTCGTTCTAATTCACAGCCAATATCATAAGTATCATTAATATTCCCATTGAATTTATAAGAATTTGCAGCACATCCACCGCTGCAATAGAATTTGGCAAAACAATCTTTGCATTTTTCCTTGGAATAAACATTACTCTTTCTAAATTCTTCTCTGATATCAGTTCTCGTTACACCTTCACTTACATTTCCCATAAGATACTCTTCCTCACCTACAAACTGATGACATGGATATAAGTCACCCCAAGGAGTAACTGCCAAGTATTCTGTTCCTGAACCACATCCGGATAAACGTTTTGCTACGCAAGGGCCACCGGATAAATCTAACATGAAATGAAAGAAATTAAAGTCTTCCCCTTTCTTTTTCTTCTCGATGATATATTGAGCCAGTTTATCATATTCCAGAAGGAGTGCAGGAATGTCTTCCTCTTTGATTGCATAGCTTTCTTCTGGCAATGAAACAACAGGTTCCACAGAAATCTGTTTAAATCCGCGCTCTGCAAGATGCTTTACATCTTCTGAAAAATCAAGGTTTTCATGGGTAAAGGTTCCTCTGACATAATAATTGTTCTGATTACGGCTTTCCGCCATTTTTTCAAACTTTGGAATGATCAGATCATAGCTTCCCTTTCCATTACGGGATGGTCGCATGTGATCATTTACTTCTTTACGGCCGTCAATACTTAATACCACGTTACTCATTTCCTTGTTGGCAAATTCCATAATATCGTCATCCAGTAAAACACCGTTGGTAGTTAAGGTAAAACGGAACTTTTTGTTATGTATTGCTTCCTGCTCTCTTCCGTATATTACAAGGTCTTTCACAACCTGCCAGTTCATTAACGGTTCTCCGCCAAAGAAATCAACTTCCAGATTCTTGCGATTCCCAGAGTTTGCAATTAAGAAATCAAGGGCCTGTTTTCCTACTTCATAGCTCATTAGAGCACGACGTCCATGATATTCTCCTTCTTCCGCAAAACAATAGCGACAGGCCAGGTTACAATCATGGGCGATATGTAAACATAAAGCTTTTACCACTGTGGAACGGGTTTTAAAATCTGAAATATATTGCTCATAGATATCTTCTGTAAATAAAGCACCGTCTCTTATTAATTCTTCTATGTCTGATATGGATTCTATTACCGCTTCTTTTACCATTGCAGGGTCCATTGCTGCACCTAAGGAAAGTTCCTGATAGTCAGAATCACTATATTTCTTAACCATTGCATTTATTATTTCTTCTTTTTCATCCTCAGCTAATATATGTGAAGATTTCTTACCATTTATTTTATCAAACATTGCTATAATGTCATAAACTAAATCGTCGACCACATGGATCATACCACTGTTTACGTCTAAGATTATATTAAATCCATTGTTTTTATATTGATGAATCAATTTGTTGCTCCCTTCTACCAGGCAATAAGTCCTGAACAATCAATAAGCAGCGGCCGTTAGACGCTGCTTATTGATACCTTGTTACTATGTATTTACTTGCTAATTATTTGTTTTCACAGCTTTGATTTCCTACAGTACAGGAAGTTTTACAAGCTGACTGGCAGGAAGTCTGGCATTCGCCACATCCACCTTTTTTCATTGTATCTTTTAAATTTCTAGTATTTAAAGTTTTGATACGTTTCATGAAGTTGCCTCCTTCGTTTAATCTCCTATTGCAAAATTTAGCAATAATATCATCCACTATTATAGCATACCCCATACCATATGAAAAGAGTTTTTTACGCCCTTTCGAAAAGAATGTAATTCCGGTTGATTGTATTTCCAAGACAAATCTCTACTCCGTTGTAATTGCTAGTATAGGTCCTGCGCTTTCACCAGTTCGATTAGATCTGATATTTAGATTTACATTATAGCCATATTCGTCCAGAATCATAATCGTAAATGTTGTATCTCCATTGGTTTTTACAAACTCACTGACATCTAGTACATATTCTTTTATCACACTGGCACCGGAACTATCCCTTTCATCAATAAAGGTGATACTTCCAAGGTAAATTACCCCCTCACCTGTAACTTTAGAATCTGTTGCCATGTGATTCGGAGAATTGTTCCATGTAATACCTGACTGAGTCCAGTTGTCATCTACTATTCCATAAAGATTATAAGTTGCTACTCCAGGTGATGTTTCAGTAACTGTACCAAAATTAGCTTTTAATGTAATGGCTGCGCCACTTACTACAGAAGTTTCGCTTAGTAAACCATCCGTATTAAATTTTAAGTAGGCAATACGCGAGGTACTTCCTGTACCGCTGCGTTTTGGCTTTAAATTATCATTTAGGGTCCATGGCGTATCAGGAGTTGCTTTATCTACCACTGCATTTTCAGCGGCTAAAACATTTATTGTCTCTGAAACAGGAGGCGGATTGTTATCATCCACTGTATTGATATAATTTTCAACCAGATTATCTCTGATATCATTATCCGTAACCACAATATTGGTACCGGCAGTTATTAAAACTCCGTTTGTGTTGCCATAGATAGCATTACCTGTGATTAATACATTACTAGGATCTCCTGCTCCGTTACCATTATTATTCGCATCTCCAGGATCATGTTCTATAACAATACCCCAGAAGTTCTCACCCGTATTATTATAGATTTGATTTCCTCTGATTATAGTACCTGGTGCATTCTGAAGGTAAATTCCTTTACCGTTTGATACCGTACTGTTAATAATTGTGTTGTTCTCTATGATGGTATCCGGCGAACCAAGATGAATCTTAATTCCTTCACGACTGTTGATTATAGTATTATCATGAATATAATTATCAGGACCTGATTTATCATGAGTAGCTCCTGTATTACCTGCAGCAATACCGGCTCCGGTTGTTACATCCATAATTGTATTGCCATAGATGTCATTTAAGTACTCATCTTCTCCGTGTAAATCAATAGCATCTAGCTTCGTTACGTATAACTGGTTATTGCGAATCACATTATTATGGGTATAATACTGTAAAATAAAACCGTGGCGAAGATATGGACCTTCAAATACAGAATCTTCCACCAAGTTATATCTGGAATCATTATTATAACCTTTTCTGTCTAATCCTGCAGCTGCTCCCTGAATTGTGACACCATAACCTGCACCGCCTCCTCCAAGGTCAGTTGCATTCTTGATTAAGATTCTACGCACTACAACATCATGACTGCTGGCAATGCGGATACCAATTCGCTGGAATCTCTCTACTGTAACATCTTCAATGGTAATATATTTTGAAGGTACATTGGATAAATCCTGAATATAAATACCATATAAAGGTCCGCCGGCATCCGGATTATTTGTTGTATGTTCTGTTGTAAATGGTCCATCAAAAGTAGAAGTTATTGTCAAATTGCGTATCGCGATATTCTCAAGACCTGTAACTCTTAATACTTTCGTGCTCTGAGTATCATTTAATTCTTCAGAGAAATTAGAGACTAATAATACTCCGTCCTGACTCTCACCTCTTAGATTTACACCAGATTTTAATATCAGGTGAGAGGTAGTTTCAGAAGATGTATTCAGGTTATATACACCATTAGGAAAATATACTTCGTCTCCTGCTTTTGCTGCATTAATAGCATTCTGTATTGCCAGACGGTCATCATTTACATTGTCAGCAGCATCGGTTCCATAATCGGCAACATTAATGGTGACTCCTGTTACCGGATTCGGAGTATGTATTTCATGTACGGTTCCATCCGGATTAATGAATCCAGGCTGGGTATAGGTTACCTCAATTGGTTCCGTTGGAGTCTCGGTACCGTTATCTGCACGGTCCATTGGTACAAGTAATGGTCCAATGTCATTTGGTGCATAGATTTGGACCTCATAAAAACTGTTCCAACCCTTTACAAAGGTATCATCTGTCAAACTGTAATATCCATATCCTACGATACGGACATAACGTGCCATGACAGGATTAAATGCATAAGCTTCCATATCTTTTGTTGTACCGCTGGTCATTCCGTTATACACGGATTGCCAATTGGCTGCATCAGATGAAACCTGGATATCAATTTTAGATCTTCTCTGATCACCATTATTAACAGCAATTGCCAAATAACCTACTTCTTTTTCTTCTCCCAGGTCAAATTGAATCCACTGTCCATCCGCAGGAGATGCACTAAGAGATGCCCATCTGGTTGTCATATCCCAGTCAATGGTATTCTCTGGAACATTCCCGTCGTTAGCACTGTCAGAAACACTGCTTACTTCATAAGGTCCAAAGTTAAATGGAATAACAATGGCCCCTGCTGGGTGAGGCGCATATACACGAACTTCGGTAAAACTATTCCATCCTTTTACGTAGGTTCCATCAAGACTGTAGTATCCGTAACCAAGTATTCTAACATACTTAGCAGATACCGTCTGTTGAAATGCAAATGGTTCTAAGTCTGCGGTTGTGCCGCTGCTCATTCCACTATAAACTGTATCCCAGGTTGTTCCATCTGTAGATACCTGTATATCCAGTTTTGTCTTTCTCTGATCTCCATTGTAATTTGCTATACCAAGATAGCCAACTTCTTTCACTTCTCCCAAATCATACTGAATCCATTGAGCATGCTCAGGAGTCAGACTTAGGGATGCCCATCTGGTGGATAAATCCCCATCTAAGGTATCTTCTGGCGGTGTTCCTGAATTTTCACTATCCGTTACAAAAGCAATAGCAAGTTCCTCAGGTTGCTGAAATGGTTCTGCAGGTGCATTAGGGTCTACCGGCTGTAGAGCAAGCGCATCTGCTCCACCATTGGTATTAGGATTAAAACTGCTATCTGCCGCAATTACTAATTTATCAACAGTTACACCGGAATGCTCTTTCCCATAGATACGAAGAGTGTTCTCTCCTGGATTTAATATAACTTCACCGGCCGCTATAAAACTTAGTTCGGACTGAAAAGCTAAATCTTTTATTTCAGTGGTTTCATTCCATCCATAGCCAATGCTGCCCTGTTCTTCTGCCGTGCCACGCATCCATAAATAGAATACGCCCTGTTCCGGCACCTGAATAGTGTATTCTACATAATCACCGTATCCTCTTAATTTATAATTTTTATCTAATACATATTGTCTTAAACGATTGGCATCATTCAGATTAATTTTGCCATCTCCGGTAACATCGGCTTTGGGATTCATTTCAAGCTTACCCTTTACCATACCTTCTATAAGTTCTACATCTTCCATAGTAATTTCACCATCCCCACTTAAATCACCGAGTAATTTTGAGAAGACGATTGCTTCCTTTGCAGAATACATAGAATCAACTACCGTATCTGTAACCTCATCCACTTGTGACATATAGTTTTCTGCTTCCATATAGGCAGGATATGACTCTACAATATACTTTATTGTTGTATCCTCTGCCAATGCAGCAGGTGCTGCACTATGTAAGAAAGAAACCATCATAGATAAACCAACTACAATACTTATCACTTTTTGCTTAAACCTTTTCTTCATCCTTTACCTCCCAAATTATGCTATACCGATTAGAACCCCACTTAATCTAACCCAAATACTTCTTCCTTAATCCCCCTTTCCCTTGGAAGTACCTTTGGACATTATACTGACGTCATTCACGCTTAATAATTACGCATATACGTAATTATTACGCTATTTTTATTATATCACTTGGCACAGATTATGTCCACTTTAACCTGGTAAATATTTTATGTATTTTTTATATATTTAATTTCATTTAAGTGTATTTTTCGTCAATATTACGTTATTACTGTTTTTATTTTTATTGATACTTCACTATAATCAACAACTTTATGGAAAATTAAAAAATTAATACAGTTAATTCATGAATTCTGACTGCAGCAGAATATTTATATAAAAGATATAATATATTACTATATAAATAATCCGGAGGTTAACTATGGACAAAGTACTACACCGCAATTCAAAAGCAATAGTCATCCTAAAAATTCTAATAATTACTTACATAATAACAGGATTATTATTATTGCTTTTATCGTTCTTAATGTTGAAATTGGATTTATCCAATGCAATATTAAGCGGAGGCATTGTAATGATTTATATTTTGTCTTCATTTATTGGCGGCTTACTGCTTGGTAAAAAGGCAGAGCAAAAGAGATTCTTATGGGGACTTGTCATGGGAGCTGTATATTTTGTTATACTATTACTAATATCAGTACTGGGAAATACTATGGCTGGTATTGATACGAATCAAATATTTTCATCTATGTTAATATGCTTGTTTAGCGGAATGCTTGGAGGTATGATTAGCTAAAGATAGGATTAACTGGTAGGTGTTCAAATTACAATCATTGTAGATGTACAAATTACAATCATTGTAGATAATCAAATTACAATGGCAGTTGTTAAGGTATCCTAATCATGATATACTACACTAATACTTAACATCATAAACTTAAGAAGGGAAGTGTTTCCTAATGAAATACATTGATTTACATGTACATTCTACTGCTTCCGACGGCTCCTTTACGCCGGCTGAAGTAGTAGAACTGGCAATAGAGAGAGGTTTAGCTGCCTTTGCCTTAACAGACCACGACACCATAGCAGGTGTTGCTGCCGCACAGGAGGCAGCTGCAAAAGCGGCAGTTCAGGGACGCTTTGTTAAGGTAATTCCTGGCACTGAACTGTCTGTAGATTATAAAGGAAAAGATATTCATATCCTTGGGTTATTTATTGATCCAACAAATCATTCTTTTTGTCAGGCTTTAGAAACTGCACGTAATAAACGTGATGATAGAAATATTAAAATGGCATCCAATCTTATGAATGCGGGAATCGATATCACAGTAGAAAAATTGAGAGAGTCCGAAGGTAATTCTGTACTAACAAGAGCACATTTTGCAAAATACCTGGTAGAGTACGGATATGTAAAAACTCCAAAAGATGCTTTTACGAAATATTTAGGTTCCGATACTCCTTACTACGTCCCAAGGGAGTATCTATCTCCTGAAAATGCAATAAAATTAATACATTCTGCAGGAGGACTTGCCATACTGGCTCACCCTCTTTTGTATAAATACACGTTAGAAGAAGTAGAGCAAATGGTTTCTTACCTGGCTGGAATGAATCTAGATGGTTTAGAAGCGATTTACTCTTCTAATACAGGATTTGATGAAGGTAGAATGATGCACCTGGCGAATAAATATAATTTACTAATTACTGGGGGTTCTGATTTCCATGGTGCTCTAAAGCCTAGTTTACAGATTGGCGTTGGACGGGGAAATCTAAAGATTCCTTATGGGCTATTAGAAAAACTGGAACAGGCAATTTTATGAAAATTCTTATAAAGATTTGAGGGTCAATTCCCATAAAGGACAAAAAGGGTTGTTGCAATTACACTATCTGTTTCATTAAGTGCAACTGCAGCGACCCTTTATTTTTTATTACTTATTTGATTTCATTTATCTATATTTGATTTATCTGTCATTTGTTCATCAGCTATTTGTAAATTATTTATCTGAAGATTCTGCTGTTGCAGGTTTCTCAATTTCTACAATTGCAGATTTTTTCATTGGAATACGGCAATTTTTATTGTTACCGAATTCAACAATAACAACGGAATCCATTATGTCAATTACTACACCATAGAAACCACCGCTTGTTAATACGCTATCTCCGGTCTCTAAAGTTGTTAATAATGTCTGGTGTTGTTTCTGTTGTTTCTTCTGTGGACGAAGAATCATAAAGTAAAACAGTAATGCCAAGGCTCCCATCCACACAATCATAAGTCCTGATGATATTGGATCTGTTGTTGCTGTTGCTAAAAACATAAGGTTGTTCATATAAAATCCTCCTAAAATAATAGTTATTTGTTATGCTTCGCCTTGTGCAAAGCCTTCTAACTTATTTTTCTTATACTCTGCAAATCTTTTTTGTTCTATTGCTTCTCGTATTTCTTCCATCATCTTATTATAAAAATAAAGATTGTGCATTACTAAAAGTCTTAAGCCTAGCATTTCTTTTGCTTTTAGAAGATGTCTGATGTAAGAGCGGCTGTAGTGTTTACAGGCTGGGCACTGGCATCCTTCCTCAATTGGTTTCGGATCTATCTCATATTTCTGATTCATAAGGTTCATCTTACCATGATTCGTATAAGCATGTCCATGTCTTCCATTTCTCGAAGGATATACACAATCAAAGAAATCAACTCCTCGCTCTACTGCTTCAAGAATATTTGCAGGAGTTCCTACTCCCATAAGATAAGTAGGTTTTTCTAAAGGGAGGTATGGCACTGTTTCTTCGATAATACGATACATTTCGTCATGAGATTCTCCAACCGCAAGACCTCCAAGAGCATATCCATCCAGATCCATTTCTGATATTCTTTTTGCATGTTCGATACGAATATCTGCAAATGTTCCTCCCTGGTTAATACCAAAAAGCATCTGATTCTTGTTAATTGTATCTTCCAGAGAATTTAAGCGTAACATTTCTTCTTTACATCGAAGCAGCCACCTGGTGGTACGGTCCACTGAATTTTGAATGTATTCCCTGGTAGCCGGGTGTGGAGGGCATTCATCAAAGGCCATGGCAATGGTGGAAGCCAGATTGGATTGTATCTGCATGCTTTCTTCCGGACCCATAAATATTTTATGTCCATCAATGTGTGAACTAAAATATACACCTTCTTCTTTAATCTTACGAAGTCCTGCCAGAGAAAAAACCTGAAAACCTCCGGAATCTGTAAGTATTGGCTTGTCCCAGACCATAAATTTATGAAGGCCACCCATTTGTTTCACTACCTTATCTCCTGGTCTCACATGTAAATGATATGTGTTAGATAGTTCCACCTGAGTATTAATTTCATGTAAATCCATTGTAGATACTGCTCCTTTTATTGCTGCTGCAGTACCAACATTCATAAACACTGGAGTCTGGATTGTACCATGTACGGTATGAAACTCACCACGTTTTGCGTTACCGTCTCTGCTTATTAATCTATACATAAAGCACTCCGTTCTAAGTCTTTTCTTTCAATAACCTAACATTACAAGTATACCTTTATTGGAATTCTTTTTCAACTATATTTTTTTATTTTAGACCATAGAAACTTATATCATTGTAATTTTTTTGTGCATTAAATTGTTGCATTTTTCCAATTTAACTGTTAAAATGGAAAAAAAAGATAAAATCCAAGGAAAAAAGCCGTTATGTCAATTAATTCAACTCTAAGAAGAACATTAATATTAGTTTCGCTGGTTCCCATTTTAATTGTTATGGTCCTTGTTTTTCGTTTAATTTCCGATCGAATGGTCGCTATTACAAAAGAGAATCTGAAACAGTTGGCTGAAACCAACAGTAATGGGTTAGATGCCTTAATTGAAACCCAACTCACAGAAGTTAGTCTGCTTGCCACACAAAGTGATATCAACAAACTGGTTTCCCAAAACGATTATTTCACCTATGCAAGTTCTGCTGACTATAAAAATACAGAAAATAGAGTATCTGCTTTACTACAACATCGTAGCAATACGTATCCTTCCTGTCTGGGGCTCACCATTTATAACCAACACAAAAGAGCAGTTGTTAGTACCAATGAAGAGATCGAGGGGCAGATTTTTAATAACAGCTTAACGCTCTCCTATATGCAGACAACCAAAAAATCAGCCCAAGGTGTCAGCGGTCTTATTAATTACGGTAAGAAATATAGCCGCTCTGTATATGCAATTGAGATTGGTGCCCCTATCTTTGATGAGAGTTCCCTTCATATCATTGGATATGTTGTTAGTACCATTGATTTAACCTATTTTAAGGACTTTATTAATTCCATTGAGATGGGTAAATCAGGTTATGGTATATTACTTGATAAAGATGGTAGTATTATATATCATCCCGAGAAAGAACTAATTGGTTCTATTTCGAAAGTCGAAAATCTACGTACTCTAGTGAAACAATATCATACTGGAGAGGTAACCAAAAGCGGAATTGGCAAAGCAAACTATAATGGTGTTGCCAGTGTCTATGGTTACAGTATTATTCCAGAACTAAACTGGGTTTTAGTTGTAAGACAAGAAGTAGATGAAATTATAGATTTAGCCAAAATAGTGCTCTACATTCTCATGCTGATTTTAGTTGTACTAATCATTCTTATTCTATGGGTTAGTCAAACCATTGCTAATACTTTCACCTCGCCATTAATTGAGCTTAAAGATGCTATGCAGGTAGCTTCTGATGGTAATCTTGAAGTTCAGACTAATATTAATTTAGACAACGAATTTGGTGAACTGTCAAAAAGTTTTAATAAAATGCTTCATATGATAAAAAGTAATTATTACGAATTATCGGATATGCATCGTAAACTAAAAACAAATGAAGAAAAACTTCGATTAAATTATAATCATATTGAATATTTAGCTTATCATGATATCCTTACCAAATTACCCAACAAGATAGCTTTTATGGAGAAGGTGGAATATATCCTGGCCTCATCCATAGATACTAGTCAGATGCATGCTGTATATTTTATCGATCTGGATAATTTTAAAAATGTAAACGACACCCTGGGGCATGACTACGGTGATATTTTACTGTCTCAAACAGCAGAGAAACTACTCTTATTAGCAGATTCAAAGAATATCTTAGCAAGGGCAGGAGGCGATGAGTTCTTAATCTTTTCCGAAAATATTAGTTCTATGGAAAATGCCATTAATTATGCTGCTTCTATTATTGATGCATTTGCTGAACCCTTTGACCTAAACGGAGAAGTTGCCTACGTGTCCATGAGTATAGGGATATCTACTTTCCCTTATAGCGGAACAACGCCTCAAGCCTTAATTAAGAATGCAGATATTGCAATGTATAAAGCCAAAGATTCGGGTAAAAACCAATTCGTACAATTTGATAATAGTATGGAAGAAGAACTTAGCCGCAATACCTATATACTTGAAATATTGCGCAATGCCATACAGAATAAAGAAGTATATGTAAAGTATCAGCCCCAATACGATATTAATCATAATAAAATAATAGGTTTCGAAGCTTTAATGCGTATTAACAGCGTTAAACTTGGGGCGTTATCACCAACGGAATTTATTCCTATAGCAGAGGAAAATGGTTTAATTGTTATATTAGGCGAGTGGATTTTACGGGAAGCCTGCAGATTTACAAAGAGTTTAATCGATCAAGGATATCCTCCCTACACAGTATCCGTAAATATTTCTCCAGTTCAGATTAACCACCCAGGTTTTATTACCACATTGGAGCAAATTCTTCATGAGACAAAGTTACCGCCGGGGCTGTTAGATCTAGAGATAACAGAAACTACTTTCGTATCCTCTATTGTTGATACAACAATCCTGTTAAACCAGGTACAGTCTTTAGGCGTCAAAATATCCTTAGATGACTTTGGAACCGGATATTCCTCCTTAAATTACTTAACAAGTATGCCGATTAACACTCTGAAAATTGACAAATCATTTATAGATAATATATTTTATAACGAGAAGGACTCTTGTATTGCAGAGGCAATTATTCAGCTAGCTCATAGTATAGAACTTAGAGTAATTGCTGAGGGCGTGGAGACCGAACATCAACTGAGCATATTAAAAGATAAAAAATGTGATATCGTTCAAGGCTTCATCTACAGTCAACCGCTGCTACCCTCCGCTTTAGTCAATATGTTATAATTATGGGAATAAAGAATGTGCCTTGGCACATTCTCTTGCTGACGCGAATCACTTCAGTGACACAAGAAAGAGTCAGGCCCTCCAGACTCTAGCGCTGACGCGCTGTCACATCTGTGACAAATTTCCTTAGCGCGTCATGCGCATCCTGCCTGGAGGG
>JAQZAX010000032.1 GCA_029239455.1 Anaerocolumna sp. | reverse complement strand
CTGTACCCAGCTGGATACTCCTCCGGTAACATAGGGATAACTTCCTTCACATACAATACATACCTTCATAATTTACACCCACCTCATATCGCAGGTAGGCCTGCGATACTTCTTTTACTCTTACTCCTCATATACTATAATAAAATGAGCCTCTTTTGCCTGAATAAAATAATAGCTATCATTAACAGGGTAAAAACTCCCCCCAATAACCTCTTTCACTTTTTTATCACTATACAGATAAAAAGCCTGTCCATCTAGGAAATCACTACAAAAGGTCTGAATATTTTTGTCATTATATTCTATTACCAACTCCAACTGTTCATATGCTATCTGATGCTCATATCCTTCGGAATAAGTAGTGGCTGTGAGCCAGGTCGTAGTTTCAAAATAGTTCTTAACAAGCCTGCTAAAACCCTCTTTTACCGCTTCCCACCCTGTTTCTTCTGTCTTAGCCTGTAACAGTTGACGGAAATTGATATTGTGGAATACTTGCCCTCTTAAAATCAGGTTCGTAAGGTACTTAATAAAACTGCTCTCCTCTGGTTGTAACCCTGAGGTTATAGAGAATAATGCTGAACTCTCCCTCTCACTATAGATAATCTCACCAGAATATTTATATAGCTCCTGTGCCAAATAACTTGTAAGTTTTGAATTATAAGCATAGGAAGTGCCTCCATTTTCTAAAATTTCATACATGATTCCGGTGTACTTCATATTATAATTCGAACTGTAACTTAACAATGCAGGCCATAGGATGTCTCTTAGGAAGGATTCTCCACTTCTTCCATACAGTCTTTGGTTGGTTCTGCCATCTAGCAGGTAGCTAGGCGGAAAGTCTTCTAATATAACGGTCTTTGTCCCTGTAACAGGGTATAAAAATTCACCCACAAGTTTACTCACACTAGCACATAAGATACCCATAGAATCTTTGTTATCCAGCAAAGTGCCATTAATAACAATTACTTTTCCTTCCTCATATAAATTCTCATATACAATTGGGTTGCGATTTAAATCTTCAACATACACATTCGCCCCTTCACTTAGTCTTAAAGTTGTGGATGCATTATAACCATCATATGGGAATGTAATTTCACCATAAGGCATAAAGTTATCAAACATATGAAATTCATTGCTTGCTATAAGTACACCTTTTTCACTAATACCCCATATGGGATAAAGGTAGGATGCTGTATGATATTCAGGAATTCCTGCTGCAAAAATGGCTTTGCCCCCATCTTCTATAAAATCAGCAAGTAACGCTAACTCAATGGCTCCTCCTGGATCTGTAACGCAAAAAATAAGGACTGGATTTTCTCTTAAATTCTCTTTAACTATACTTTTCTTTTTTGTGTAAGTCACCTTCATACTTGCCAGAGTTTCCAAAATATTTGTCTGAACTGTTGATTCATAGGTACTAGAAGGCTCCCCTACAACAAGGAACCGGAATGCTTCCTTACTTTCAGGCAGTGTCTGTATTTCAAACAGCGGTTGCTTTAACTCCTCCATCCGCCCAAACGCCTCCGCTGATATCTTATTCATAGAGTTAATATTATAAAACAAAAGCCCAACCGATATTAGCAATATAATGATTATGATCTGAAATAAACGCTTAACAGAAAGCATTATGTCACCTCCCTTGCCATCCAAAAGCGGAGCATGTCCAATCCTTTTGCAGAAAGTACTACTTTTGATTTCTGCAGCTTCAAAAGTGTTTCTTTGAATTCCTTCTGCTTATGCAGTCTGAAGTATATTTCCAGTAGCACCAGATAAACTGCCTCTTCGGGCTCCATCTTTACCCTTTGTTCAGCAAGAACCTGAGCTTCATGTAAGTGATTTCTTTCCATTAAGATCTCTAACTCATGAATATAATCGCTTTTCCTTAGTTTTTCCGGGCATTGATTCCTGGTCTCATTGATAAGCTGGAGATATTTATTAACATATATCATTAATTCATTTCCAGACAATACTCCAATTGTTATGTACTGATGGAGTTGATCAAGTAAATTCCACCGGGTTTCTGTATCCCCCTTTAGCTTGAACTCTTCCTCAAATTTCTGAACTTTTAACTTCTTTTTCCTTACTATTTCCATGGCAGCTGCTGCAGCATAATGAGTAGTTTCCGAATCATCATCTTCTAGAGCAGACTTAGCAGCTTCATAATTATCTTCCAAATTACGCTTTAGAATTCCTAACAACAGTCTTCTTTTTTCTTTATTATCACTTACCACCATGGCATCCTGTAGAGGCACCAGGTTAAGCGCTTCTTCTTTCTTTGGCCGTACCGCCGTAGTATTTAATTGTTTTGCTGATTGGTTACTTTCCAAAGAACTTTTATCATTACTTGTAAAGCGAAATATCCATCTGGGTAACCAGTACAGAGCCAGACCAAATACTATGTTAGTGCCTAAAATAAGCATTACCAACCAAATTGCTTCTTTCATCAAATCCCTCTATTCTTCTATCCGTACGGCGGTTAGATCATTCACCTTTAGCCGGTTTAATATGATAACAACCTGTTCGCTTGAAGTATTTCCTAGTAAAACAAATAATTCTTGTTTATGGTTGGTACCAAAATAATCTGTATTACGGAACAGATTAGCGGCTTTATAGTAGGTTTCCAACAGATTGTTTACTAAATCAATCTGTATAATGCAATAATCAGCATCTCCACCTTCTCTTTCTGTTCTTTCTGTTCTTTCTGTTCTTTCTGTTCTTTCTGCTCTTTCTGTTCTTTCTGCTCTTTCTGTTCTTTCTGCTCTTTTTGCTCTTTCTTCTCTTCTTTTTTGTAATAATTTTTCAAATTCTTCTTTTTTTAATATCTCAGTATCTGGTATGTATTTTTTATTATTGGCAGCTTCTTCATACTTCTTTGCTTTAATAATAGAAGAAGCAATGAGCAATATTAATGTGCGAAACAGATTAATATTATATAGATTAAGGGAAGTAAATTTTAATTTGTTTATAATAATTACCGCTATTACTATGTCCTCCTGCATAATAGGAGCTGCAAGTGCCGGTTCTCCTTCTTTCCATTGTGAACCAATATAGATTTCTCCCTTCATCACCTTTTCTTTCATTTCAGGGTTATCTTTCATGTTAATTGATTTACTAAGATATATGTCTTTGTTATCAGAACCTGCAATCAGATGAAGATAGGTCATCTTTTTATTCATCAGATACACAAAAACAGAGTCAGTTTCCATAATATCTTCCACCACATGTACTGCTTCTTTAAATATCAGCTCCGGTTCCAGCGAAGTTAACTGCTGAATTACTGAGTACAACTTTGGCAGACTGTTTCTAGAGCTAATCAATCTTTTTTCATATTCCAGCTTTATCATGGTATTATCATCATTTATCTCTGATAACTCCTGATAATCCTTCATAAGATACTCGTATTCACTGCTCTTTTCTTTTGCAACGGATTGATAGTGATCTACCGTATAACCAATGGTGGCCCCAATAAACAGATATTGTGACATCTGGAGCAGGAACTGGGCATTTACAAGGATACTACTTAGATTGAAAATGGAGATTCCATTCATAAATACATAAAATAAAGCAGATAAAACTACTGCGATGAAAGAATGTCTTAATCCGAGAAATAAAGAAATAATGATAATATACAGATACATCAGATCAAGCTGTCTTAGTACTGCATGATTCCTTATAAGGACCATAACAATGCCAAACCCAAGAAACACACTGATATTTTCGATATAATCCAGATATTTTCTTTCTGATTGTGACAGTTTTTTTTTATCTTTTTCCTTTTTTGCTTTTATCACTTCCATATTATCACTTGATAGTGAACTGTGAAATTCATAAAAACAAACCCACTCTAATTCCTTTTTGATTCTGCCCGAATCTATATTGTAGGCTCTGTGTTCTCCGTCAATGCCAGTAATCTTAAAGTTTTCTCCAAGAATTCCACGTAGGTGTGTTGCGATTTCTTCCTCACTAAATTGTTGCGCACCACCAACATTATAAAGTCCAGAAGGTGTGATATCCTTTGCTCTAAGAATTGCATCAACACAATCTCTAATATGGACTGGATTATATTGTTTATTTCTGTTTGCCTGATACTTCTTATATGAATATAGCTGATTCATTATATTCCATAAGAAATCCTTCTGATGTTCCTTAATTGCAAATCCATAGACATCACCCATTCGAAGAATGACTGTTTCCAAGGAATACAGCCTTTGGTATTCCTGCACAAGACTTTCTCCCTGTTTACATAATAGCCCTTTTAATGTGATGGGCTCTGTTAGCGCTTCTTCTGTCTTACTACGTAAATCACAGCCGTAGACTTCAGAAGAAGATAGAAATATGAATTTTTGAACAGCATGTATGGCACACTGGTTTAATACGTTCATTAGGTTACAAAAATATAGACTCGAGCCGGATTCATACTCCCAGGTTTCCTCCATATATATATTCCCGGCAAAAACAACCGTTTCCGGCTTTACACTGCTAAATATGGTTTGTAACCCACAGTCATTATTTTTACATTGATACCACTTATAGGAATGTATGGGCTTTAAGTCTGGCGTAAAGTCAGTATCAGATATAATATAAATTTCATGATCTTGTTTCACAAAACGGTCAACAAGACTCACTGCAAAACTATTACATTTTCCTACAAATATAACTTTCATCTCATTCCTCATTCCAAATACAAGTACTTAATGTAAAATATGACTTATTATAACATAAAAACAGATAAATCTCCATATAAAAAACCAAGTTGCAATGCGAAATCTTTTGATCTGTTATCAAACCGGCTTGCTGCAACTCTGTTTGATAGCCCTCGAATCTGCTCGATTTAACTCTTTTTTTAGGATAATTTGTCTATCTAATTTTATTCCATTTCGCTACCTATTATGTTATTATATGTTACATATATTGGAAGGAGGATAATCATGAAAAGATTACCAATTGCTATCGTAGTGGTAGCGCTGATTTTTTCACTAATGAGTCCGGGTCTTGCAAAAATAAATATTGCACAAGCAAGTACAAACCCGATGTGGAACGATGAGTTGTATGGAGACCGTATGGATATCGACGGACACTTAGAATATCTATCAAAGGATACGGCTTTTATACAGCAAAAACAGGAGCAAATTAAACAACAAGCGTCACAGGTGAATTTTGACGAAGTTGTAGTTACGAATGAGGAATCAGGGGACAGTAATTTTACATATGACGGTGGTACGAAGTATTTCCTCAATCGTGATCTTAGTTTTAAAGAGTTTACCCTTCGAAGTGTGGGAGATACTGTTGAAATCTGGGTTGCTGAGGATTTATCTTATCCAGAGGGAGATCCTCGTCAAGATCATGTAGTAACACAGGAGCAGGTTGACAAGTTAAAACATGAATTTGATCAAAACATTTACCCTAAGGCAACTTCCTTTTTTGGAACACCAGATGCGCTAAACGGTTCAGAATCACCATTAGTTGAATGGGGATACGTTCCTGTTGGGTATTATGATGGCGACAAAGTTATTATTCTGGTAGATAATATTGTTGATGAGAACTACTATGACCCAACTTATCCATTTTTTGTAGCAGGTTTCTTCTGGAGTACAATAGAGTCCTATATCAACCGCAATATAATAACCATTGACACAAATAGCTGGGCAACCCGTTTGGAATCCACTTTTTATCCAACAACCATACATGAACTTCAACATTTGATTCATGCAGACAATGATCCATATGAAGAGAGTTGGATAAACGAAGGTATGTCAACATTTTCAGAGTTTCTGGGCGGATATGGTCTGGATGCATCCTCTGTTAACTATTACCTTAACCACCCGGAAAACTCTCTTGTGAAGTGGGATGATCACTATGCTGCACCTACGGGTCCGGAGACCATTGCTGACTATGGCCAGGTCTATCTATTTACACTTTATATGCATGATAAATTTGGACAGGACTTCATTCGTAGTCTTGCAGTAAATCCAAAACAAGGCATCGAGGGCATTAATGAGGTGCTAACAACTTATAAAACTAAATTAGACTTTTCACAATTATATCAAAACTTTATAACCGCTTTAGCTTTAGACAGCAGTAAACCAGGTAACGGCCTTTACAAATTTGACAGTCTTAATATTCGGGAAATTCCGGTGGATGCCTCAGGTTCATTAAGAGGTAAAACTATAGATTTCGAGTCTGCACTGCTCTATGAAAAAGAAGGTGTTCCCGCTTGGGGTGGCGACTTTAAATCATTGGATTTCCAAGGCAAAATACAAAATATTACCTTTGATGGCGTAGATTTTCTCCCCATTCCATGGATGGCTGTAAATGATCCACTAGGTTCTGATAATCAGGTATTGTGGGCAAACACAGGAGATGAAGCAGATAATATTATTATTCTTGAGGCAGATTTAACAGGACTTACTCAGGCAACATTAACCTTTGACAATTATATTCAGATTGAAGAACAGTGGGACTTTGGAGTGGTTCAGATTTCAACAGATGGCGGAAACACCTGGAATAGTCTTGCGAATGAAAATACCCGTTCCGATCTTGTAGCCGAAGGTTATCCAAAGATTTATGAGAATCTGCCAGGCTTTACCGGCTATTATGATAACTGGCAACAAGAGACCTTTGACTTAAGTGCATTTGCAGGCAATAAAGTTCTTATTTCCTTCCGCTATTTAACGGATTGGGGTTACAATGATCCCGGTTGGTTTATTGACAACATTGCTATTCCGGAAATTGGTTTGCTGATGGACGGCACCTCAACGGAAGGTTTCCTTTCCATGAACCAGCTGCTGAATCATTATGTTAATTACACCGTGACCTTTATTAATGAAACTGTGGATAAAAAAGGTCAGAGTGAATACAAAGTAGTAACCGTTGAACCTTTTACTATAACAGAAGAAGATGCATTGAATGTTAAGCAGCTTTTCAAAACAGGAAAGAATTATATGATTACTACTTATGCAGCGGAGGTAGGTGATAGAAATCCGGTTAGCTTTACCTATGAAATTAATTTAAAAAGTGATAAAGTAAAAAACAAATAAAGTTTAGTTATTATTAATTGACCTTTAGGCAGAATACAAGTAAAACAATGACTGGTGCTTTACTAAAGGCAAAACTTATAAGGAACACAATAGTCCATAGTTGTTAGCTATGGACTATTGTGTTCCTTTTATTTTATAATAAATCTCTATGGCTTCCTGTTCTTGAAAGCGTAAGCACCAGAATACATCCTTCTTAAAGGCATTGGTTTTGCTAATCCTGTATTTCATCCTTTAGAATATCTCCCATCATTTCTTCTGCAGTGCTATAAGTCTTGCGGTTGGGGTCTCTTAAAATCCGTTCCGTTTCTTCCATGGCTAACCTTGTGGCTAAGTTTGGATAATCAGCAGATATTTCAAAAGGAATCCGCTGTTCCCTGACAGCTTTCTTTATAAAAACAGTAAAAGCAGTAGTCATATTCATTCCTAATTCATTAAATAATTCTTCCGCATCTTTTTTTAGTTTATCATCTATTCGTATCGTTACTTTTGACATAGGCAATTTTAACGCTCCTTCCTTTAAGCTAATCTAATTGTATCAAAAAAGCCGTACATAGTCAATATAACGACAGTCATTAGCCGCATTCACTTTATATAACAGAAGCTACCAGAAAAATAGCCAAAGCAAAATCCCTGCAACCATATTAGTTGCAGGGATTTTGTGAACTGGGCTACAAGGATTCGAACCTTGAGATGCTGGAGTCAGAGTCCAGTGCCTTACCGTTTGGCGATAGCCCATTATTAAATTTATATAACTGAATCGTTAGCTCTTTCAGTCACGAATGATATTATAACAAATAATATAAGGTTTTTCAAGCATAAATTTCAAGAAATAATAAAAAATTAATAATTAATTTCACCAAAAATTTCTCACTATGATATAGAAAGCAAGAATCTGTTATACAGGCTAGTTTCCTACCAATATAACAGATTCTTTTCTTATATTTCCCTAAATTATAATTAATATACTTATTACTATCTATCAATACTATTCTCTTTTTACTATTTACATATTATATAACTTAATAAAACATCGGTTTATCTAGTTGTATAATGTAAACCCATACTCAAGCTCACTAGCCTCCGCCCCGCTGTCTAATTGTGCAGACAGATAATAGGTTCCTGCCGGTAAAACATCTTCTATAGCATAGTAGTATCCATAGTAATATTCTATTTCTGCCTCTTTGACTACGGTTCCATTTGCGTCCAATAACGTAAACTTTAGATTATCTAAATCTGCGTCTGATTCTGTATAGGCTTTTCCATAAATCTCTACCAAGGTTTCCGAGTCTATGGTGAATTTGTAATAATCTGTTTCGCCTTTTGCAGCAGTTCCAAAAATAGCATACTTTTCTGCATTAACGGTCTGACATGTTTCTTTAGAGCCACTTAGTGCTGTATCTTCATATAAATAATATTCTTTAAGATACTCTAAATATAGCTCATAATACTCTTCTACCGTAACAGGATTCGCTATACTTACCTCATAGACCTGATTTATATTAATGGCAAAATTTAAATTTTGACCCTCTTCTGCTACCATGGTGTTAATACCAATTACTTCACCATATGCATTGATTAATGGACCTCCACTATTACCATTGGTTACGGCAGCATTAGTCTGTATATAATTAACTCCTTCTAACTCTCGGTTTATATTAGTTACCATTCCATCCGTAAATGTATCGGTAAGTCCCAGAGAACTTCCTATGGCATATACCGTTTCTCCAGCCTTAACACCCCTTTTATTTAATTCTAAAACCTCAGTTTCAAGAGGTACACTTAGAATTGCAATGTCCAGGTAAGCATCATATCCTAAAATATAATCAATATCATATTCTTTACCATTCTGCAATTGTACCTTAATTGAAGATGCTCCTTCAATCACATGGTAATTGGTAACGATTACTCCTGTGTCTATAAAGAAACCGGTACCAATGGATATATCCGTATTAATCTGAACGGTAGCAGCGGAACACTTCTCATAAACTTCTTCTGCCGTCAGTTTACCTGTTTTGGGTCTTGTTTTTTCAGTAACAGTTACATTAATGATTAACTTTTCATCTGTGTTATCCGCAGTAATCACTATTTTTGTTGTACCTACTTTTTTAGGTGTTATGGTTAATGGAATATCATCTCCAACCCATTCTCCCCAGGAACTTTTAATAATACTTGTATTTTCAATATCATTGTATATGTACTCATCTTCCAGTAATCCATCGGCAGTTAAAATAATGGTAGTTTCCTCATTCAGACTTAAATTCGTAACGCTTGCATGTAACGTTTTATCCGCAACCGTTACCGCACATGTGTAGGTTTTATCATTATAGGTACCTGTTATCTTGGCAGTCCCTATTGATTTAGCAGAAATTAATCCTTTGGAACTTACAGATACTACAGATTTATTTGAACTCTTCCAGTTTACTGTTCCGATGGCACCTTTGACAGATAATTTTTCCATATCTGCAACTTCCATCACTAAGGACTTGGCACTAATTTCTGGATTTTTGACCGTTACCGCACACTTATAACTTTTTGATCCAACTTTGGCAGTAATTGTTGCCGTCCCTTTCTTAATTCCTTTCACCTTACCGGTGGATGCTACGGTTGCTACCTTTTTATCGTTTGATGACCAAGTTACCTTTGCTGTGGTGCCGCTGACTTTCAGCGTATATGTTTTCCCAACATATACTGAAATCTTCGTTTTGTTAATTTGAACTGTAGCAGCTTCGGCTACCTGATAATTTACTAATGGTGCGGAAATGGCTGGTATAACTAGCGAAATAGCCAGTAATATTGTTGTTATAAACTTCTTTACTTGAATCATTTACTCCCTCTCTTCCTTATTATGCATTTATCTTAAATCCGTAAGAATATTATAAATAATAATAACATATTAAGCAAGAAAAAAGTGGTAAAACGTCAATTTCTGATGTTTGAATAAATTCATGTCGCGTTATTTTTCTAAATTAATCCTAAAATAGTTCCCACAAATCCAAGTATACCGCCTATAATAACAAGCCATGCAGTATTTATCTTGAACCTTAATACAACAAATATTGCTACTATCCCTAAAATGAAGGAAGGTATGTCTATGAAAGCACTGATTCCAAGCTTCCAGCTGACTACCGCCATTAACCCCCAGGATGCAACGTTAACCCCATCCAAAATTCCAGAGATCCAGCTTGAACTTCTAAGCTTTGGAATAAATGGATGAACAATTCCAACCAGGAGAAAAGCAGGCAAAAATATACCAATTGTTGCAAGAATAGCGCCTGGAATTCCCTGAATTAAATATCCGATGAATGTTGCAGTCGTAAACACAGGTCCAGGAGTCACCTGTCCAACGGAAATTGCATCTAGTAATTGTTGGCTAGTAACCACTCCAAAACGTTCTACAAAATCCGCTTCTAAAAATGCAAGTAATACATATCCACTTCCATATAATACGGAACCTATCTTAAGAAATGATAAAAACAGTTGATGCAGTTCCATATTTTTTAATTGAATACTCGTTGCAACCGGTGTAATCGAAAGAAACGGGAGAAATATTGATAATGAACTGTGCTTTGGTTTTAACTTTTCCCTATTGGTAATAAGCATCATGATAATACCGGAAGCAGCAAGCAATATCAATTCATGTAGTCCCAAAAAGGACAGAATAATAACGATTCCTCCTATGAGGGCTGCTGGAATGTTCTTAATTGATGTTTTTCCAAGTCTGTATAAAGCTTGTAAGATAACAGCCATAATAACCGGCTTAATCCCATACATGATTCCTTCTACTTCTGGCAGTGAACCTATTCGGTCGTAAATTGTGGCAAAGAATATAACAATTAACATGGCCGGAAGTATAAAAGATGCGCCAGCTAAAATGAGTCCACGCCATCCTCCTCTTTCTAATCCAATATGGATTGCCAGTTCCGTAGAATTTGGCCCAGATAACAAATTGGTTGCACCATATAGATCCATAAACTTTTCTTTCTCCATCCATTTTCTATTCTTAACAATTTCCTCATCCATCATGGCAACGTGGGCCGCAGGACCTCCAAATGCAATCGAACCCAGCTTTAAGAATACAAGGAAAATTTCCTTTAACCGGGCTTTTTGTTCCTCTCTATTAAGAGTATAAAATTCCTTTTGATTTTCTTTCATAATAAACTCCTTTCATTCTTGTACAAATAATTAGAATTTGGCCTCTAACTCTATTTGGTTACTACGAAAACTTCGGAACTTCCAACTTCGCCTTATACTTTAGTATTCATATATGTTTACTCTTACAATAACTGCTACTGTCTACATTGTCAATTGAGTTAACTTTACATTATTTTTACATACTTTACATTTCTATATTAGAAATGAATATATTCTTATCATATATTAAAACACGTACATAATTTTCCAAATTAATTGAGCCAAAATGAATAATTAGTCATTTACGTTAATAATATAACAATAATTGCATATTGTAAACTTTGTCTAGAAATGTTGTATATTGAATGTTTTCTTTATAATTTTCACACAATTTTTTAACTACTTTTATAATCTTAGGTGCATTCAAAAAAATACTCCTGCCATAGTATAAAATTTTTCTATATTATTAATTCATTGACTACTATCCTTATTATGGTATAATGAAATTGTATTGTTAATTAATTATCGTTAATTGATTGTTATTTGCCAATTTCTATCTATTAATAATCTTCGTATTTATGTAGTCCTACATGAGGAGTATAGGATTACTAAATATATATTAAATTAATATAGGAGGGTTTATGAAAAAATTATTTTTAACTTTAGTATGTGCATTAGCCATCATGAGTTTGGCGGCTTGCACGAAGAAAGAGACCACACAATCTACAGGCGATGAAGTAACTTTAACAGGCACAGGCAAAGGATTCGGCGGTCCTGTAACTGTTACAGTAACAAAAAAGGGGGATAAGATTACTTCTGTTGTAGCTGTAGGCGAAAAAGAGACTAGTGGTATTGGTTCAAAAGCAATTGAAGAGCTTCCAGCAAAAATTGTAGAAGCTAATTCACCTGATGTAGATGTTGTTTCAGGTGCCACTGTTACAAGTAATGCTATTATCTATGCAGTAAAAAATGCCTTGGATCCAGCAGCAAATCCTGCTCCAACAGAAGAAACCACTGCTGAAACACAACCTGCTGCAGTAACAGCTGCTAATGTATATCAGGGTCTTGGCATATCTTATATTGCACGTACCGGACCTGGAGAAGATGACAAAGCTGTACCTGTATATAGTATCAATCAGGTATTTGCAACTGCTTTATTTGATGGCGACGGTAAAATCCTTGATCTTAACGTAGACATATTAGAAATTGCCACGCCTAACTATGATGGTGATGGAATGCCTCACTTTAGTGGTTTTCCTGGTCAAGGCGGATATAATAATGATGAAAATCATGATGCAGTAGTTGATGGTACTACTCCTGATACAGATGAAAACTTTTTAGCAGAAATTGATGGATGGGTAACAAAAAGAGACCGTGGCGATGCATATCGTATGACTACTGGTACTTGGGCTTCCCAGATGGATAAATTTGAACAAGTATTTATCGGTAAGACAGTAGATGAAGTAAATGAATGGTTTGAGAAATATACTTCTGACGTTAACGGTAGACCTTTAAAAGAGGATTCTGATAAAGAAGGGGATCCAGAGAAATACGCAGCTTTAACAGACGATGAAAAGACTATGTTAGCTGATGTTGTTTCCGGCGCTACTATGAGTTTAAATGACAGTCATGGTAATATTATGGAAGCTATCCAAAAGGCTTATGATAATCGTGTAGGTCTTGATATTACAGAAGCTGCTTCCCAAGGCTTTGGTCTTACAACAATAGGCCGTGTGGGTCCTGGTGAAGATGATAAGGGCGTTCCAGTATATAGTATTAACGAAGTTGCAGCTAATACATTATTTGATAAAGACGGTAAGATTGTAGCATTATATGTTGATATCTTAGAACTTGCTACTCCTAACTATGATGGTGATGGAATGCCTCACTTTAGTGGATTCCCTGGCCAACCTGGATATAACATCGATGATAACCATGACGGTGCCGTTGATGGTGTTACTACGAACACTGAGGAAAGCTTTGCTGCTGAAGTAGCTAGCTGGGCAACCAAGAGAGACCGCGGTGAATCCTATCGTATGAACACTGGCACTTGGGCTTCTCAGATGGATGCTTATCAAAACATCTTTGTTGGTAAAACAGTAGAAGAAGTAGAAGCATGGTTTGCTAAATACACTTCTGATGTAAACGGAAGACTATTAAAAGCAGATTCCGATAAGCCAGAAGATGTTGCTAAATATGATGCTTTAACAGATGACGAAAAGACTATGCTTACTGACGTAGTAACAAGTGCATCTATGAGTTTAAAAGATCCTCATGGTGATATTATCGGAGCAATCAAAGAATCTTTTGATAATCGTGTGGCAATTGACTTAACGATTCAATAATTATAAAGAGTTTGCATTTGCAGAGAAAAAGGGAAAGAAGTTCATTCATCTGAACTTCTTTCCCTTTTTCTTTTATACCTATCAGGTTTAAGTCGATTCAATAATAACGCCAGTGCGATAAGCTTTTAGTAATTCTTCCAAATCTTTTATCTTATCTTTAATTTCAATACCGATATCGGTATCACCCACCAAGGTTCTCTTCACTGCTCTCTCTACCAATATGGTATCCGAATGGATATCACTCTCTTTTACAATTGCTTCTTCTGTCGATTCAAAAGGTTCATGGGCTACCAGACGTAATCCATAAGAATTAAATATTAAAGTGTATCCTGCAATTCCGGTTTTTGATTGATATGCTTTGGAAAATCCTCCGTCTATGATAAGAAGCTTACCCTTACATTTTACCGGGGTATCTCCTTTTTTTAATTCTACTGGCATATGTCCATTAATAATATGTGAATTTTCAGTACTTAACCCGAATTCCTGCAATATCTGATTAATAATCGTTTCATCATCCAACATCTGATAATAGGGGTTCTTCTTCTCATACTTTAATTCCTTCTCTGCCAGGAAATAGCCCTCAAAGGTAGCCATTTTCTCTTTTCCAAATACAGGGGAATGTTCACTGGACCAAATAAACCACATAATATCCTGGCCCTTCTCTCTCTCCCGTTCATTTAACGTAGAATAATACCCTTTTCTTGCATAGGCTTCCAGGATATCGTATAGTCCCTTTCCACTATATTCCTGTCCAAAGATGTTAACTTTCTTAAAGGAACCATCTTTATTCAGCGGTACGCAACCATGATATAATAAGTTAGAGTTATATACCCTGTATAAACTTCCCTTAGAAAATAGCAGCCTTACATGGTCCTGCAATTTATCACATTTTTGAAAGGCAGTTTTTAATCTTTCCATTACTTTCTTCTCTTCTGGCGATAATTCGTATGGGTTTTCCGGATTAATGGATGGGAAATTCGTATCTTTTAACTTATACTCTTTCCCATCCATTTTAATGGTACCTTTTGTAAAATCTATTTTATCAAGTAGCAGGCGATTGTCCATATCAAATTCCGGACGTCTTTTTATCAGTTGCCCCTCTAACTTAAATTGAATCATTGCGATTGCTTTATGCATCTTCTTATTAATTTCCAAATCTTTTAAGTCATACTTTTCTGAATTGCTTGGTTGAAAACAATTGCAATCATCATCAGGATAAGTTTCAATTGCAAAAGATGCAAGAGGAATTAAATTAATTCCATAACTATCTTCTAGTGTATCTAAATTGCTATATTTGGCTTGCATTCGAATTACATTAGCAATACATGCAAGAGAGCCGGATGCAGCACCCATCCACACTACATCATGATTTCCCCATTGGAAATCAACAGAATGATAATGCATTAGGCGATCAAGTATAATATCCGGACCAGGACCACGATCAAAAATATCCCCGACAATATGTAAGTGGTCAACTACCAGTCTTTGAATTACATTACTAAGAGCAATAATAAAATCCTTCGCTCTTCCTATATGAATAATTGTATCAATAATAGAATTATAATAAGCTTCTTTATTCTGTAAATCATCCTGCTTCTCTGTAATCAATTCTTCAATAATATAAGCAAAATCGGCAGGTAGTGCTTTTCTTACTTTGGATCTTGTATATTTTGTCGATGCACGCTTGCATATGCGAATCAGCCGATTCAGTGTTATTTTATACCACTCCTGTTCGTCCAATTCATCTTTCAGTATTATATCAAGTTTCTGCACCGGATAATAAATTAAAGTCGCCAGTTGCTTTTTCTCATGATTCCTTAAATCATTACCAAACTCATCGTCAATTTTTCGTTTGATTGAACCAGATCCATTTTTCAATACATGTAAAAACTGTTCGTGTTCCCCATGTATATCACTCAGAAAATGCTCGGTTCCTTTCGGAAGTCTTAAAATTGCCTGTAAGTTAATAATTTCCGTTGACGCAGAGGCAATGGTAGGGTATTGCTTCGCTATACTTTTTAAATATTTGACTTCTAACTCACTCATGCTATACTCTTCTTTCTACGGATTTTTATTCCTTTGTTGCATTACTTTTATTGAAAGTATACTACTATTTTTTGATTTTGTCACTTCTTTTTGTTTCTTTGTTACAAAAATTTATATAAATACTATCTTAGTTGATATCCGAATCTTTCTATACAGACATATTACCAACCAAATATCAGGAAGTCAACCTTCTTTCATTTTATACTAAGTAATTCTAGTATCAAAATCTAATTTAGCTTACTAAATGAATCGTACTGTATCAATGCTATTCATAACTTATTTTACTTAAGACTTTGCTATTTAAATTAATAAATTCTTCATAAAAATGAAATAGTTTAATAAGCTATATTGATGTATAATCATTTTGTAAATAAGTACCTGGGAATATAGTTACTACGTAATTGCGAAAGGAGATATTAAAATTGAAACGATTTCTTACAGCACTAATAACATTGGTAACAATTTTTATAACTTTAATTCCATCATCTTATGCAAATGCAGCTGTCAAACAGTATGGGATGATAATAGCAAATCAGAATGGAGCCTATACATTCTATGACTTAAATGATACAGATGGCAGAGCTGGAATTGAAACCAGCAGTGAGGGAAATATTATGGTTCCTCTATGGAGAGTGGCAAAGCTTATGCCTGATTTGTCCTACAGCTATAATTCTAAAACCAAAAAAGCAACTGTTACAAATACGAATAACGGTAAAAAAATTGTCCTGACTAAGAACAGTAAAGACTTCTACTATTATTCTGGAGCGGAGGCTGCAGGCGTTAAGAAGTCAACTGCTTATCCAATGTACATTTCAAGTAACAGCTCTTCTGTTATGGTACATATGTCTTCTCTTAAATGGGTTATGAATTCTACCACCGGATATAAATTCTATAAAACCGCAGATATGCAAAGGGGCGGCTATGACACCTCTAAATATAGCGGATTGATAGTATATAATCCATATAGCCAAATTACCGGGATTCCTAAATCCACCAATGTAACTGGCATCTCTACTACCGTAAAGGTAACCATTCCGGAAGGCTATTCTGTGGCACAAATCTTTAACTTATTGGTGAGCAAAGGTGTCAGCGCATCTACCGATTATCTCTATCAAGCTCTTGCCAATTATGAATTTAGCCAAGAGGACGCCAAGTTCTTTGGAATAGTCCCTAATGAAAACCGCTGTTTTGATCTGGAGGGGTACTTATATCCCGATACTTATGATTTCTATCGATTAAGTTCCGGAGCTACTGTTATTAATAAATTAGTAAACAACACTCGAACAAAGTATACAGAAGATGATCTGTTAAAAGCAGAAAGTCTTGGTTATACCTTGGATGAGATAATAACCTTAGCATCTTTAGTTGAGAAAGAAGCTGGTAAACATGACCTTATGCCTACCGTATCCTCCGTGATACATAATCGTTTGAATATAGATATGGAGTTGGAGCTGGATGCTTCATACTTTTACTTAGATAAGTATCTTCGTCCATATATTGATGGTGATATTAATCGATTTGATGATTTTTACTATACATATACATGTGCGGCCCTACCCGCCGGTCCAATCTGTAATCCTGGAAAAGCTGCTATTGAAGCTGCACTAAATCCTGCTCAGACAAACTATTTATTCTTCTATAGTGATGCGGAAGGCGAATATCATTTTTCAGCAGAATATGTTAATCCAGAAGAAGTTATTACTGAATCTACCGAGTAAAAAGCCTTACTGTAAATTATACTTTATGAGAATGTAAATTCATGATATCCTGGTTGTTTCCTACTTGCCACCATGCTATAATTAGTAAAAATATCTACAATTTTAGGGAGGATTCACCAATGAAATTAAATTATAAAAGGACCATCCTGATTGGCTTAGCTTTTTTCTCCATTTGTTCCTTCTGGCAACTTTACGACAGTGTAATACCTATGATTTTGTCAAAAACCTTTGGACTGAAAGAAACAACCACCGGTGCCATTATGGCACTAGATAATGTGCTAGCCTTATTTCTTCTGCCGCTTTTTGGTGCCTTTTCCGACAGAACTAATACAAGGATTGGTAAACGTACTCCCTATATTATAGTAGGAACCATAATATCTATAATATTTATGCTTTTAATTCCCATCGCAGATAATTCAGCTAATTTTGTTTTGTTCTTTATTTCTTTGGGGATTGTTCTGCTTGCAATGGGAACTTACCGTTCACCAGCTGTTGCTTTAATGCCGGATGTTACACCGAAACCTCTAAGAAGCAAAGCTAACGCCATTATTAATCTAATGGGTACCTTAGGAGCCGTGTACTCACTGGTTATGATAAGTAAACTGGTACCAAAGGTTGGTAAGCCAGACTATAGCAACCTATTTATCACTGTTGCTGCATTAATGATCGTATCTATTGTTATTATGGTTATTACAATTCGTGAAAATGCCCTAGTCAAAGCAAATGAAGAAGTAAATGCAAGAATATCCCAGGAATCTATAGCAACTGATAATAGTATGATTCATCAAGCTATGCCTCCGGAAGTAAAGAGAAGTTTAGTACTGATTCTTAGTTCTGTCTTTCTCTGGTTTACTGCTTATAACGCTGTTACAACTGCCTTTTCCCGCTATGCCGTTAATGTATGGGGATTTGAAGGCGGAAGTTATGCAAATGCATTATTAGTAGCAACCATTGCAGCAACATTAAGTTATGTTCCCATTGGATTTATATCGAGTCATATAGGACGCAAGAAAACAATCCTTATAGGAATTGTTATTATAACTATTTCCTATTTTTGCGCTTTTTTATTTGATACATATTCGCCCATTATATATATTATATTTGCATTTACAGGAATCGGCTGGGCATCAATAAATGTTAACTCTTACCCGATGGTAGTAGAAATGAGCCGCGGTTGTGATGTGGGAAAATATACAGGTCTGTATTATACATTTTCCATGGCCGCCCAGATATTAACTCCAATTATTTCAGGTGCACTCCTTGAAAATGTTTCCTATCGAACTTTGTTCCCCTATGCCGTTATATTTTCATTACTGTCACTATCCACTATGCTGTTTGTAAAACATGGTGATGCTAAGCCTCCAAAGAAAAATACTTTGGAAAATTTTGATATAGAAGACTAAGTCAACCAAATGGCTTCAAGGAGGATACTATGTTACTTGATATACTAGGTGGAGTCATCATTTTTATATGTATACTCACACTACTTTACTTATTTGCAATCATGCCCAAAATGACTAACAGGCACAATATGTCCCCATGGATTGGACGCTATTACGCACATCGCGGGCTTCATAATAGTAATAACCTTGCCCCTGAGAACTCTATGGCTGCTTTTAAGCTGGCTGTAGAATATGGTTACGGTATTGAACTTGATGTTCAGCTTACAAAAGACAGAGTACCTGTTATCATCCATGACTATACTGTAAAGCGTGTGTGCAGTGCCAGTGACGCCACAAACCAGGAGCAACTCCCATACCTTGATAAAAAAGTGAATGAACTAACTTTAGCACAACTACAGCAGCTAAGACTATATCAGTCAAACGAACAAGTTCCTACACTAGAATCTGTACTGCACATGGTAGATGGCCAGGTCCCCCTTATCATTGAGTTCAAAGTCGAGAATCATGACACTAGCGTATGTAATATGTCAATTCCTTTGCTAGACCAATATAAGGGTGTTTATTGTATCGAATCCTTTAATCCTCTCGTATTACTCTGGTTTAAGAAAAACCGCCCAAATGTTATGCGCGGACAGTTATCCAGTAATCTCATCAAAGATAAAGAGGAAGGGGATAAACTAACTTACTATGCACTGTCCAACCTACTATTAAACTTTATAACCAGGCCAGATTTTATTGCATATAATCATATACATACCAATATGCTTTCTTATCGTTTATGTAGATACTTATATCAGATTCCCACCTTTGCCTGGACAATTCAGTCTCAGTCAACATTAGATACCAATAGAAAATGGTTTGATTACTTTATTTTTGAAAAATTCATTCCTGAATAGGCTTTCTAATAGACCATCTCGCGTTATGGGCAGCCTACCCATAGGGCTTTTTGTTTAGTAGGAAAGTTCTGTGAACTTTCCTACTAAACAAAAAAGGCTACCATTTAAGGTAACCTTCAAATTTATATCTTCAAAACTACACACTAAGTTATACAATCCATCAAATTTAATCCTATGAACCACTTAACACTCTTGCAAGGCAATTGTGTCTTTAGGTCAAGCCCTCGACCTATTAGTATTAGTCAGCTCCATGTGTTACCACACTTCCACCTCTAACCTATCCACCTCGTCGTCTTCAAGGGGTCTTAC
>JAQZAX010000031.1 GCA_029239455.1 Anaerocolumna sp. | reverse complement strand
GAATAAGAAAGCGGTTGGTGTGCGCCTGGCAAAGGCTGCCGGAAACTTGATTTATAAGGATAATTTCGTACCTAGCGGTCCACTTCCTGAGCATGCAAGACTAATGGGAAGAAGTGCAGAGATTTGCTTCAAGTATTTGGAGGATACGGATGCGGATTATAACCTTAACAATTTTGAACTTGCAGGTACGGATGGAATATTTCATGCTGCAGCTGCTGTACGGAAAGGAAATCGAGTATCTGTTTTCAGTGATAGGGTAGATGTTCCGACTTCCGTCAGATATGCATGGAGTGACAATCCGAACGACTTAAACTTTTATAATGATGCAGGTTTACCTGCCGGAAGCTTTCGGCTGGAGCTTTAAAAAAATTGATGAAAGAGCATAATGTAGTATAGAAAAATGAAGAGATGAAAGATAAGCACGATCATTAATAGAAATATAGATGATGGTGCTTTTTATTATTGGATTTTATTCTTTACAGGGTAGTTGTAGAAAATCGGAAAGTGATAAATGCAGGGTCAGTGCCATTGTGTCCGATTTTGTTCAAAAGAAACATTAGTAAATAGGGTGTTATAGTTAAAGCTTATAGATCTTTTCACTATATTAGTGTGAAGAAAAGCATCTTCCGTGCTATTGGAGATGCCGCGTAGCGGCATCATGTAGGTTAGTATGATAAGATAATTATGTAGAATTAAATTTATGAAAGGTGTTGAAGTTATACATGTATATTTATTTTTATAAAGGACTTGACAATTATAATGTACAATGTGTATAATGACAACGTAAGACATATGAGGGGTAATGGATAATATGAACAAAATAACAATTACAGATATAGCAAAAAAATGTGGGGTTTCAATTAAAACTGTTTCTAGAGTTGTTAATGAAAGCCCTGATGTAAGCGATGCTACGCGGCAAAAAGTACTTGCGATTATGAAAGAAGAAGGATATCAAGTAAATTTGTTGGCGAGAGGTCTTAAAGGCAGCAGAACCAATATTATAATTGTCTTTACAGACAGACATCAGGAAGAGCATCTTAGCACATGGCACAATATTATGCTGAAATACTTATTTCAATTTGCGAAAGAAAACTCATTAAAAATTGTCATGTCTCCTTCGAACAGCGAAAAGTATTTAGAAGATGAAACGGATGGGTTTTATCTGCTGTCAAGTGGGATTGCTGATGGAGCAATCTTGTTAGAAAATGTTCATAATGATAAAAGAGTAGAGTATTTAGAAAAAGAAAATATACCATACGTTGTCTTTGGAGAGCCAGAAGACTCTAATATACATGCGGTGAGTTTAGATAACTATGATGTGGGTTTTAAAGGTGGGAGTTTTCTAATGGAGAAAAAATATAATAATATCGCATTCCTGATTGGTGAAAAAAAATTCCTTTCGACTCAATTGCGTATGAAAGGTTTTGAAGATGCGATTAGGGGTCATGATGTAACATATCATATATATACTGGTGTTGATACAATTGATAAAGCATATAAAAAGGCATTAGCCATCTTGGATGAATTACCAATTCGTGCTTAGGCGTATATCGGGCAATAAATGAAAAAAAATATAAAATTCCTGAGGATGTAGCAGTTCTCGGAATTGATAATATACCGATTGGACAATATTTATATCCACCAATTTCGACAGTTAAGCAAGATTTTAAAATATTAGCCCATGAATGCATTAACAAATTGGTATTACTATTAAATAATAATGTAACAGAGGATACTCCGAGAAAAGTATTAATACCAGCAAGTATTTTAGAAAGAGATTCAACTTAATAATTATCAGTATTGAATATGCAAGGGTTAAGAATATATAAAATTATAAAAATTGATGAATAGTGATTTTTAAGCTTTTGATAGGATAAAAATAACAACTTATGACAACGTTGTCTATTATTGGGAGGTTTTTAAATGAAAAAATTAGTAGCCACAGCACCACGGATTGCAGAGCTAAAAGAATACGGAGATAGGCCGATTGAAGGCAATGAAGTAAAAGTAAAAGTAGAATTTGCTGCACCAAAACACGGGACTGAATTAGCAGATTTTAGAGGTACAACACCTTTCATTGATGGAAAGTTTGATAATGATTGGAAGATATTCATGCAGCGTGAAGAGGATGAGCCTAGAGGAATTATTTTTGGTGATCTGCCAATTGGTAATATGTTTGTAGGTACAATTATAGAAGTAGGCTCCGAAGTAAAAGAATATAAAGTAGGTGACCGAGTTTGTTCCTATGGACCTATCAAAGAAACACAGATAGTAAATGCAGTAGACAACTATAAATTAAGAAAAATGAGTAAAACAGCTTCTGCTAAAAATGCTGTATGTTATGATCCTGCCCAATTTGCTTTGGGTGGAATTCGTGATGCAAACATAAGGACCGGTGACAATGTAGTAGTTATCGGTCTGGGTGCGATAGGACAGATCGCTATTCAACTTGCTAAAAAATCAGGTGCCTCCGTAGTAATTGGTATTGACCCAATTGAAAAAAGAAGAATGATTGCAGAAAAACATGGTGCAGATTATACGTTAGACTCCATGTCGTGTGATGCAGGGCTGGAAATTAAAAAATTAACGGACAAACTGGGCGCTGATGCTATCATTGAGACAAGCGGAAATGTTTATGCATTGCAATCAGCATTAAAAGGACTTGCATATGGAGGAACGATTGCTTATGTGGCATTTCCGAAACCATTCCCGGCAGGTTTGTGGTTAGGGCAAGAAGCACATTATAATTATGGGAAAATTATTTTCTCGCGAGCATGCAGTGAGCCAAATCCGGAATATCCACGTTGGAACAGAAAAAGAATCGAAGACGTTTGTTGGAATCTGTTAATGAGCGGTCATATAGATTGCGAAGATATCATTGATCCGGTTGTAAGCTTTGCAGACGTAGCAGAAGGTTTCAGTAGATATGTGGACAGAGAACCGGAAAGCAGTATTAAATTAGGTGTTGACTTTGGAGGTGAAAAATAATGCTGTTAGGGACCCAGGACAGAGACTTTTTTCCAAATAATTTAGTTGAAAAATTCTGTTTCATCAAATCGATGGGCTTTGAATGTTTTGAAATTGATGGAAAAGTGTTAGTTGATAATACGGAAGAAGTAAAAAAAGCGATTAAGGAATCCGGACTTCCCGTTTCGACTGCTTGCGGTGGATATCGCGGATGGATAGGTGATTTTATTGAAGAAAAAAGACTGAATGGAGTGGAAGATTTAAAAAGCATTATTCATGCTCTAAAAGAAGTTGGAGGAACGGGTGTAGTAGTTCCGGCTGCATGGGGAATGTTCACGTTCCGCTTGCCGCCCATGGTATCTCCAAGAAGCCGGGAAGGTGATAATACAGCGATTATTGAATCTTTAAAAGAATTGGATTTGGTTGCAAAGGAATGCGATGTCTTTATTTACTTGGAGCCACTGAATAGATATCAGGATCATATGATAAATACAATACAAGATGCGGTTGACATTATAAAGAATGGTAAATTTGATAGAGTAAAAATTACCGGTGACTTCTATCATATGTCTATTGAAGAAGACGATATTTCAGAAGCGCTGATTAAATACAAGAATTATATCGGACATATTCATATTGCTGAAAACCACAGATATCAACCGGGGACAGGAAGCATTGATTTTAAACGGCATATGAATACGTTAAAAGAGATTGATTATAATGGTGCAGTTGTGAATGAAGGAAGAATACGTGGGGAAAACCCTTTAAAGGCATATACTGCTTCCGTTGCTTACATAAAGCAATATATTTAAAATATGACAAATAGATAAGGGAATCTCCTATGGAAAAGCTCAAAATTGCCATTATCGGGGCTGGCCAAATTGCTAGAAAGTCCCATATAACCAACTACCAAGCATTAAAGGGGGTAGAAGTAATTGCTGTCTGTGACACGAATCTTGAAGCTGCAGCATCGACAGCAGAAGAATTTCATATTTCCAAGTATTTTGGAAATCATGTAGAAATGCTTGAAGCAACGAAACCGGATGCTGTGAGCGTATGTGTACCAAACAAATATCATTGTAGTATTACCTGCGATGCTTTAGAGAGAGGATGCCATGTGTTATGTGAAAAGCCTCCTGCGATTACGATGGAAGAAGCAAAAAAAATGGATCGGACGGCGAGGGAATATAACAGGTTACTTACCTATGGATTCCATTTTAGATATGGAAATAATGTTAAAAAGCTAAAGAAAAAGATTGATAATAGAGATTTTGGAGATATCTATGGAGCAAGAGTTCAGTGGATTCGAAGAAGAGGAATTCCTGGATGGGGGAATTTTACCAATAAAACCTTGCAAGGGGGAGGTCCTCTCATTGATATCGGAGCTCATATGCTGGATTTGGCAGTTTATCTTATGGATTACCCGGTAATTGATTATGTTTGTGCTACTTCACACGATAAGATTGGAAAAAATGGTGGTACAGGACTGATGGGAACCTGGGATGCAAAGAAATTTACTGTAGAAGATGGATTATTTGGATTTATAAAATTCAAAAATGGAGCTAGCATTAATTTGGAAACGTCGTTTACATTAAATATGAAAGAAAAAGATATAAGAAATGTGCAGTTGTTTGGTGATAAATTAGGAGCTACCTTATTTCCATTGGAACTATATGGAGAGGATGAACATCAGCAGATTAATATATCGTATCCATTTGATGATGAAAAAGATCTGTATTTGTCAGAGGTAGAGAATTTTGTAAATGCTTGTTTAGGAAAAGAAGAACTTCTTGTAACCTCCCAACAGGCGGTCTATATTCAAACTCTAATCTGCACCTTATATGATTCAGCAAACACAGGAAGACCAATAATGTTATAAATTAAATAAGGAGAGGTTCTCGTTAAGCAAGTATTAGCGAGCAATCAGACCAGAACGACATGCAGATATAAAGAATATTAAGTTACTGGAGAAGAGATTATGATTTATTATAAGGTTAAAAAAGAAGAAAATCAAATTTATCTCATAGAAGATAAGTTGGATAAAAGATATACATCTAAGACAGAAACTGTTTTCACGCAGTGTAATGGATATCTAGGGGTGAGAGCATCCTATGAAACAAAAATGCTTCAGGAATCCAGAGGAATGTTTGTAACAGGACTATATCATAAAGCAGGAGCACATGAAGTATCTGAACTTGTCAATTGTCCTGATATCATTGAAATGGATATTTGCATAAATGAAGAAAAGGTTAATTTGGATACCTGTAGTTTAAAGGGTTTTCGCAGAAGTCTTAATGTAATGACAGGAGAGCTGGAAACCATAGTAAACTGTGATCTAGAAAAAACAAAAGGGATTTGTATAAAGACAAGAAGATTTGCTTCGATGAAAAACCGTCATCTTATTTGTCACATGATAGAGGTTTCTTCAGAGGAAGATATCATTGTACATATTACAACAGGAATTAATGGTCAGATAACAAATAGTGGAGTAACACATTTTGATAAAGTAGAAGCAAGGGTATTTGATAAAAAATACATGCACACGGAAAATAGTTGCGACGATGGGCAAGTTTTTAAAGTTATGACCGTATGTTCTTCCAATAGAGATGCATCGCAGGAACCGATCTTTGGATTAAAAAGAAGAAGTATCTATGGCAATTATGAATATACCTCAAAATCGAATGAGGCATTTCAATTTTTTAAATATAGTTTTGTTGATACCGGAACAAACGAAAACATTGCAGATGAAGAAACAATAAAGCAGGTATTAGGAACTTGTGAAAAAATAGGATATGAGGAACTACGTAGAGAACATATAGAAGCATTTGATAAACTGTGGAATTATGCAAAGATAGAAATTGAGGGAGCAACATTAGAGGAAGAAGCTGAAATAACTTTTGCTCAGTACCATTTATTTGGAATGACTCCTTCATACACATCCGAGTATAGTGTAGCAGCGAAAGGTTTGACAGGAGAAGGTTATAAAGGACATATATTTTGGGATGCTGAAATTTTCATAATGCCGTTCTTTACATCAGTATTCCCAGAAGTTGCTAGAAATCTGTTGCAATTTCGCTATAAGGGTTTAGCAGGAGCAAGAGATAAGGCAAGGGAGTATGGGTATGAAGGAGCTATGTATCCATGGGAAGTTGCTAAGACAGGAAAAGAAGAAACACCTTTATATGCAGCGCTAAATATCCATACGGGTAAGGCTGGTAAAGTATGGTCCGGTATAAAAGAACATCATGTGACAGCAGATATTATTTATGCTCTCTGGGATTATTATAAGATGACCGGAGATCAAAAATTTTTATTAGATTACGGATATGAAATGTTGATAGAAACAGCAATCTTTTGGTGTAAGAGAGCAACCTTCATACCAGATAAGAATCAATACGAAATTCTGGATGTAATAGGTCCGGATGAGTATACGGAACATATTGATAATAACGCATATACCAATTACATGGCGTATGAAAATGTAAAGATAGCTTATGAAACTATATCCGCTTTAGAACAAGAATTGCCAAAGATTTACATGGAGTTTGCAAAAAAATATGATGATTTAGAAGATAAAATCAGTGAATGGAAGTTGTTTTTAGAGAAAATTTATCTGCCAAAAGCAAACAGGGAACTTGTTATTCCACAGGATGATTCTTTTTTAAGCAAAAAGTTATTACCAAACATTGAGAAGTATAGAAATTCACAAGTTAAACAGTCTGTCTTATTGGATTATAGCCGGGATGAAGTAGTAAATATGCAGGTGTTAAAGCAAGCAGATGTAGTTATGCTACTCAATATGATGCCTCATTTATTTGATGAGGAAACTGTTAAGAAAAATGTGCAGTACTATGAGCAGAGAACCCTGCATGATTCGTCTTTAAGCTATTGTGCACATGCTGTTGCTTGTGCTGAAATCGGAGATATAGATTTAGCGTATCATTTCTTTGAGAAATCATTGGAAATTGATTTGGACACAAACTATCAAGATTCCATAGACGGAATTCATTCGGCTTCCTTAGGAGGAATTTGGAACTGTGTTATTCGAGGTTTTGCAGGTGTGAAAAGTCATATGAATTATGTGGAGATAACACCAAATTTGCCGAAAAAGTGGAAGAAACTTAAGTTTTATCTAAAAGTAAAAGGACAGTATGTAAGAATTGAGATTAATAAAGATAAAATCATACTGAAACCAGAAAATGACATAGAACAGAAGGTATCCTTCAAAATTAACGGTCAAGTTTACCTACTTGAAAAAGAATTAGTGTTATAGAAAGTCTATATCCCAAAAGAATCACTTTTTTGTACAAAGGGGCAAGGATTCAAATGTATTTGTTATTTGAACTTTGATGATTGTACAAGTAAATGATAAATAATATTACAAAATAATAAGGAGAGATGTATTATGAAAAGAATTATTTCTAAGCTTTTGGTTGTGTGTATGCTTTTTGTTATGGTGTTTAGCGTAACAGGATGTGGTAAGGATGATACAGTTGATATTCCGAAAGAAACAGAAACAGAGACAGATACCCCAAAAGCTGAACCGACAGCTGAACCGACTGAGGAACCAACGGAAGCCTCTACTGTACTAAAAGTAACTTATAGTGGAACTCCGGAAATTCATGAAAGAGAATATTTAATGAATAGTTTCTTCAGTGCTTTTGAAGAAGCAAACAATTGCACTGTTGAAGTTGATTTTGTAGCTCAAGCAGATGCAATTAAGAAAATTGAATCAGAACAAAGCACCGGAAATATTGTATCAGATGTTATTTATGCTGATACGGCAAATATGGCACCTTATGTAAATGGGGGATGGATGGAAGATATTTCAGGTATTGTAGAAGCGACTGGATCTACCTATACAAAAATGTTTGATGCATCTACGAATAGAGGTGCTGAAAGATTTTTCGTACCAATGTCATTTGATGTTTATATTACCGCTGCTAATGTGAAGGCTTTAGCTTATTTGCCTGCAGGATTAACACAGGAAGACGTAGTGAAAGGAATTACTTGGGAGCAGTATGCTGATTGGGCAGTTGCTATTGCAGAAGGTGAAGGCGAAGGAAAGGTAATGATGCCAGCTAACATGACGGGTTCACAATTACTATATCCAATGGGTGGTATGAGCTTGGCATATGGTGGTGGTTTCCCGGAATTTACATCGGATGGTTTTAAACAGGTTTTAGGCATCATTGCAAAGATTGCTGCAGCTGATGGATTTTATGCTGAGCAAGATCAATATACAGCGCCGACCGAACCCTTGAACAGTGGTGATGTATGGTTAACATTTGCACATATGGCACCAGTTGGTGCTAGCTATAATGCAGCTCCTAATAATTTCGTTATCGGTGCAGCTCCTAAGGGAAGTACTGGCGCAGGTTCAACATCCGGAGCATGGTGTTATGGTATTCAAAAAGGTGCTCCTCATCGGGATTTAGCAGATAAATTTATCGAATATGTAGCAGATCCGGAAGTAAATTATGAATTCTGTTCTAATTATGGCGGGTCTTTAAGCCCCATCAGTGAAGTTGCTGATTTCTTAGAATCAAGTGATGTTGTAATGCGTGCAGGTATAGAAATGCTAGAAACAACTACGATTACAGGAGTTCCTGCAACAGAATACACTGATTGGAATGCAGTAAAGCTACTTTATGGAGATATTTTTAACAATATTTTAGAAAACAAATCAGTTCCTACAGATGAATTTTTAACTGAGCGTCAAGGTAAATTAGACTCTCTAAAGATTGCACAATAATAGATAGATACATAAAATTTAATTAACTTGATATGAGGAGGATGTGAAAAATCCTCCTCATACTATGAATGGGGTGATTTTTTGAATAGTAAAGATAATATACAATCAACCAACGATTCGAGTGAAGCAGCTCATAAAAAAGCAATAATAAGTAAAAAGATTATTCCATATCTATTACTGCTACCGGTATTTTTCTATTATGCAGTCTTTTGGTTATTTCCAGTATTATCTGGAATGAAGGAAGTGTTTACTGATATAAACGGAGAATTTACACTGTTTAGCAACTTTAAGCTTATGTTAGAATCGGATCTTTTTGGAGAGGCCGTATTTAATACTGCAACCTTTGCTGCTGTCTCAGTGGTACTGCAATATTTTTTGGCATTAATGCTAGCTGTTTTATTATCCATGAAGTTTAGAGGATCTAAGTTGTTAATGTTTGTGTCTATGATACCAATGGCTATTACGCCGACAGCAGTAGCTATTATTTGGAAAACAGGATTGGTACGCGATGGTTGGATTAATTCTTTTTTAATGCAATTAAGTATTATTGATAAACCAATCGTATTTATGAATTCAGAAGGGCTTGCGGCAGTATTTCTAATTATATTAATTGATACATGGACGGTAACACCTTCGGTAATGATTATTTTAATTGCTGGTCTGCAGGGTGTCCAGAAAGAACTCAAAGAAGCTGCATACTTATTTGGCGCGAACAAGTGGCGCATTTTTAAAGATATTATCATTCCAATCTTAAAACCATCAATTACAACTTCAATTATCATGAGACTAATAGCAGCAATACAGGTATGGGCAATTGCAGTTATGGTTTTAGGTTACAGCAAAGTACCTTTCTTAGTAGAACGAATTGCATTTTATGCAGATGTGGTTCCGGGGGTTGACACCAGTTCAAAAATAGCATTTACATTATCTTTTACGACAACATTAATCGTTTTAGCTGCGACTGTTTTTTACTTAATGGCATCAAAAAAACGTACATTCAGTGGAGGTGAAAAATAATGGATAAATTAAATGTTATTCAGAAAACAGTCATGACTATTGTTTTAGCGACACTTGTGTTGATTGTAGTGCTTCCATTAATGTTTTTTACCACAGTTTCATTTTCAAACGCAGCGGAAATGTCCCAATTTCCAAAAAGTATGTTACCAAACTTTAATGTAACCGTTAAAGTTGTACCTACGGAGGAAGGTGAGTTTGAAGTTTTCTATGACAGTGGCGAAGGATATACTTCAATCATCACAAGTAAAAGAGCATCTAAATTAGAAACTCATTTTACCAGGCAATATGCAGTAACAGTTCCGGGAGAACAGTTAATAGAGGATTTTTCACAGACCTTAGTGAAGGGACCAATGGAATTTACCTATAAAAAGGATGCCTTTTATAATTTTAAACAGTTTTTTAGTATTGTTCCAAATGCTAGTACAGCTTTAAAAAACAGCATTATCGTTTCTTTGATGACAATATTGATTTCACTTTCCATAGGAAGTCTGGCAGGATATGCAATGGCTCGGTATAACTTTAAATTGAAAAGACAAATTAATGTGTCGTTATTAATTGTAAGAATGTTCCCTATGGTAGGTATCAGTATTCCTATGGCAATCCTATTAATTCGGTTTGGACTATTTGATACATTGATTGGATTAGCATTCTTGTATTCCATTCCCAATATAGCATTAACCTCATGGATTACTAGTAGTATTTTCATTGGAATAAATAAAGAACTAGAAGAAGCATCAATGGTATTTGGAGCGAACAATTTCCAGACCTTTATGAGAATTACGTTACCGTTGGCTTTCCCAGCATTGGCAGCTAGTTCTATGTATTCGTTTCTAACAGCTTGGAATGATACTATTTCAGCACTTATATTGACGAATGAAAATCAGACATTAGCATTAGTTGTATATAAAGCAATCGGTACAACCTCAAGCGGGATACAGTATGCAGCAGCCGGAAGCATTGTACTTATATTACCTGCATTGGTATTTACATTTATTATTCGTAAATATATTGGTCAGATGTGGGGCGGAGTTGAATTATAGGAGGATAGATAAATATGAGTTATTTAGAAATTAAAAATTTGCGTAAAAAATATTCGAAAGATGGCCCATTAATCATAGATAATCTGAACCTATCAGTTGAAAAGGGTGAGTTTATTGTGTTCTTAGGACCCTCCGGATGTGGAAAGACAACTACAATTCGTATGATTGCCGGGCTTGAAGATGTAAACGATGGCGAAATTTTAATTGAAGGAGTTAATATCATAGATAAAAAACCGAAGGATAGAGGGGTATCTATGATTTTCCAAAGTTATGCTATCTGGCCTCATATGACTGTATTTGAAAATATTGCATATCCATTAAAATTACAGAAAGTTTCAAAGGCTGAGATTAATAAAAGAGTAAAAGCAGTAGCTGAGGCTACTGATATTTCAAACTTGCTAAAAAAATATCCTGCTCAAATGTCAGGCGGGCAACGACAAAGAGTAGCTGTATCAAGAGCAATCGTAGTTGAACCTAAAATATTTTTGATGGATGAACCACTTTCTAATCTAGATGCAAAGCTTAGGGTTTCTATGAGAACAGAACTTAAAAATATTCATAATAAACAAAATTCCACGAGTATTTTTGTTACACATGATCAATCGGAAGCTATGAGCATGGCAGATCGTATTGTTGTTATGTATAAAGGCAAAATTGAGCAAATCGGGTCGCCTATGGAAGTATATGAAGACAGTGCAACAAAATTTGTTGCGGAATTCATTGGTACACCTCCCACTAACTTCTTTAAAACCAGAATCGAGAAAATCGATGGGGTTTTAATGGCTGTTAATAGTAGTTTTAAATACAAAATCCCGAACTCTTTGGTAAAAGCTTTAGAAAAATATGTAGGAAAAGAAGTAGATATGGGAGTAAGGCCGGAATTTATAGATATTTCACCTGAAATGGAAAAAACGGAAGGTTATATTTGTGATACAAATATTAGCTTTGTAGAACCACAAGGATCACATTCCATACTGATTACACGCATTGGTGAAGTTGAGATTAAAATTCATACAGTTAAATATATGTACATGAAACCAAATACAAACGTTGCCTTAAATGTAAAATCTGAAAAGGTAATGTTCTTTGATTGCGATTCTACGAAGCGTATTAAAGCGGACAATTTATGATCTAAATAGAATTATTTAACTAAAAAGGGGCAAAATATACCAATTAACTAATGGAGTAACATTATGACAAAAATGAAAGATCGGCTTAAATATATATACCCGAGCCAATATGAAGAGATATATGAAAAAGTTTTGCAATTAATAGATAAATGGAAGCAAAAAGTCAATTTCAGTTATCCATGGGTTGATAATAATGATGTTATGTTAATAACTTACGGCGACGGAATTCGTAAAAATGGAATAGATCCATTAAAAGCATTAAAAGAGTTTTTAGATGAAGAACTAGCAGGCTTTATAAGTGCAGTCCATTTACTCCCGATGTTTCCTTATACTTCAGATGATGGATTTTCCATTTCTGATTTTAGAGAAGTTAATCCGGAATTGGGAAGCTGGAAAGACATTGATAAACTGAATGAAAAGTATGAATTGATGTTCGATGCGGTTATTAACCATGCATCAATTTCAAGTACATATTTTAGAGAATTTTTAAATGAAACAGATAGATATAAAAATTTCTTTATCGAGGCCGATCCTAAAAAAGATTATAGTATGGTTACAAGACCACGAGCCTTACCTCTTCTAACTGAATTTGAAGCAAAATCTGGTTCTAAATATATTTGGACTACCTTTAGCGAGGACCAAGTCGATTTCAACTATAAAGAACCGGAAGTATTACTCGAAGTATTAGATACCTTATTGTTTTATGCATCAAAAGGGGCGCGATTTTTACGCTTAGATGCGATTGGATTTGCATGGAAAGAGGATAAAAGTACTTGTATGCACTTGCCACAAACCCATGAATTAATAAAACTCATGAGAGAAGTCCTAGAAGCTTGCGTAAAGGGTTGCACTATTATTACAGAAACAAATGTACCGCATAAGGATAATATCAGCTACTTTGGAAATGGATATGATGAAGCGGGATTGGTTTATCAATTTCCGCTGCCACCTTTAACTCTCCATTCCTTTATTAGTGGTAATGCCCATGAACTTTCAAAGTGGGCGGCTTCTCTGGAGGATACCACAGCAGCTACAACTTATTTTAACTTTCTTGCGTCCCATGATGGAATAGGCATGAGGCCGGTTGAAGATATTTTGAGTGAAGATCAAAGAAATCTTATGGTTAAAGCTGTATTAGACAGGGGTGGACAAATTGGTTATCGTTCTACCTCTGATGGATTACAGGTACCATATGAATTAAATATTAATTATCTTGATGCAATTGCAGGAGATGAATCAGAGATTGATTCTATCGTTCAAAAATTTATGAGTGCACAATGTGTGTTAATCTCTGTAATGGGAATGCCGGGTATTTATTATCACAGTTTATTAGGATCAAGAAATTGTTATAAGGATTATGAAGAATCAGGTATCAAGAGAAGAATTAACAGAGAAAAGCTGGATTTAGACCAGTTATATAAAGAATTGGATAATCCAAATTCGTTAAGAAGAAAGGTATTGGACCGGTACCGGGAAATGATAAGGCTTAGAAAAAATTATAAGGCATTTTCTCCGAATAGTCCTCAAAAAGTTTTATCAATAGATGAACGTATTTTTTCCTTCCTTCGTGGAATAAAGGATCAGAAAATATTAGTGCTTATTAATGTTTCAAAGGAGAAGGTTACTTTGAATACGGATTACATCGGGCTGGAGTTATTTACAAATAAAAAGATATCTGGAAAAATAAGCATTCAACCATATGAATATCTATGGATTCTGCTCAATGAGGGAGAAGGATGATGAAATTTTTAATAACGCCGGACTCTTTTAAAGAAAGTATGAGTGCAGTTTGTGCAGCCAAAGTAATTGAAAAAGGTGTTAAAAGAATAGCACCGGATGCTCAGTGCATCATGGTGCCTATGGCAGATGGTGGAGAAGGAACTGCTGAATGTCTGATGTTTGGACAATCAGGAGAGAAAGTAAATTGTTCTGCTAGAAATCCTTTGGGCGAAACAATTGTTACGGATTTTGTATGGTTTGAGAAGAAAAAAACAGCAATTATAGAGGTTGCTAAAGCATGTGGTATGATGCTGATACCAAGTGAAAAAAAGAATCCTAAAATCGCGACTTCTTATGGGGTAGGCGAACTTATCAAAGAAGCATTAAAGAAGGAATGCAAAGAGATTATTTTAACCTTAGGCGGTACTGTAACAAACGATGGCGGAAGTGGTATGCTTATGGCCTTAGGAGGGAAATTACTTGATCAGGATGGAAAAAATATTAATCCTGGTGGACTCGCGCTTAGCCAAATTCGAACAATTGATTTGTCAGAACCAATTGCATTGTTAAAGGATATTAAAGTTACTGTTTTATGCGATGTAAAAAATAAACTTCTTGGCGAAAATGGTGCTACATATGTATTCGGACCTCAAAAGGGTGTTACAAAAAATGAACTTCCTGTCTTAGAAGCTGCAATGGAACATTACTCCCAGAAAATAAATGAAGTAATAGGAAAAAACGTAGCAGATATGGAAGGAGCAGGTGCTGCCGGTGGACTTGGAAATGCACTCTTTGCAATCAGTAAAACAGAATTTGTAAGTGGTGCGGAATATGTAATGAAATCACTGGAGCTGGAAGAAAAAATCAAAGAATGTGATTATGTTATTACAGGAGAAGGTGCCATTGATTCTCAAAGTCTTCAGGGAAAAGTTCCAATCAGTATATCTAATATAGCAAAGAGATATCAAAAACCGGTAATTGTATTTGTTGGCAAAATAAGCGGTCCTATGGACGAAATTTATCGTAATGGAGTAACGGCAATATTTTGTATTCTACGAGGTTTGAAGCCAATGCAAAAAATATTCGAAGAGGCTGAAGAAAATTTACAATTAGCTGTGGAAAATTATGTAAGAGTGTTGGTGAATAAGTAGGTGTCAAGTTCTTTGTAAAAACTTGATAAAAATTTATGCTACTTTATTTATTATAGATGGAGGTAAAATGAATAAAAATTACAATTTTTTAATTATGCTTGAGCGAGGACAGTATTTTGAAAAGAGGAAATATTCCGATGGTAATTTATATACTTATGAAGAAATAAAAGAAAAACTTCCAATACCAATTTATCAGAGTAATAAAAACTGGATTGATTGCTATCATTATACTGTGAAAATTTTATTTTCAAATACTCATAAACCAACAGAAGAAAGTGGATATGTGAGTAATTTTGTAGATGCTGCATTTAATGATGATATCTTTTTATGGGATACGGCATTCATGACACTATTTTGCAATTTGTTTCATCCTTATATTCCCGGAATTCGTTCCTTGGACAATTTCTACTGTAAACAATTTGAAGATGGGGAAATTCCCAGAGAAATGGTTCGAAGTACAGGCAAAGATTTTTTGTTATGGGTGAATGCATATAATAAACCTCTTTATTCTTATTTTCATAACCATTATGGACATCGACGGTTAAAAGAAATGACCAATTTATCTTTTGAAGAGATGTATAAACCTGATATGGGACGAAAAATTGAGAAGAATCCTTATCTGACCTTGGATAACCTAAATCATCCTATTTTAGCTTTTGCTGAATGGGAGAGCTATTGTCATACAAAGGATATTAAGAGAATTCAAATGGTGCTGGAACCTCTCTATCAATATTATGAAGCAATGAAGTATCATTTGCGCCACAAAAATGGATTATATGTGACAGATTGGGCAAGTATGGATAATTCTACAAGAAACTCACATTTGGGATTTGCGATAGATACCAGCAGTGAGATGGTACTATTTGCGCGTAATCTTATTGATATGATGAAGGTGCTAAAGGAATCAGGATATATGTCCCCTTCATTTGCTGAAAGAGAAAATGAATTAGAGAATGATATTGAAGATCTTTGCAAAACCATAAACCAATGGATGTGGAATGAAGAAGATGGCTTTTACTATGATGTTACTTTTGAGGGAAAGCAGACTGGCATTAAAACAGTAGCCGCTTTTTGGACCCTGATAGCCGATGTGCCGGATGAAAATCAGAAGAAACGTTTAGTTCAATGGTTAGAAGATGAAGATACATTTAAACGAATCCACAGAGTTCCTGTGCTCGCTGCCAATGAACCCGGATATGACCCACAGGGTGGATATTGGAGGGGCTCTGTTTGGGCGCCTACCAATGCGATAGTAGTTTTAGGATTAGAGAAAACTGGTTATCACAAGCTGGCAAAGGAAATAGCGCTAAATCATCTGAGCATTGTCTCAAAAGTTTTTGAACAAACAGGAACTATATGGGAGAATTATCCTGCTGATTCTATTTCCAGTGGCAATGCAGATAATAAAGATTTTGTTGGATGGTCTGGAATTGGACCAATTCTTTACTTAATTCAGTATGGAATTGGATTGTTTGTAGATAAAAATGATAATAAACTCATGTGGGAAATAGATGAGCAGGCTGTTGCCTCAGGAAGCATTGGATGTAAAAATTATTGGTTTTCAGGAAAACAGGTAGATTTAGAAGCGCAGATAAGTGGTGAAAACCTAGTGGTACGAGTTCAATCACAGGATACATTTGAACTTACAGTTATCTATAAAGAAAGAATAGTGAATATTCATATTGAAGGTGATTATGAAATAATACTGTAATTATCAGCTGGGATAATTACTGGACATTTTGTGTGGTAGCTTCCGTGAAAGAAAGTGTAATTGTGGTGGTAAAGGATACTTGGAAATCATTGCAGGTTCAAGGAAATTAGAACATACAGTCTTAGAAAAAAGATTCATCGAAAGTGTTACATTTATGGAGGAGAAGCATGGATCAGAATAGTCGCAAAAAACTAAATAAAATAGCTATTTATGGAGATAGTATATCCACTGTAAGTCACGGAAATGGAGGCTATGAAGGCTTGTTGAAAGCTTCGTTAAAACTTGAGGAAATCTATAATTTTTCCGTGGGTTCCAGTGGATTATCAACGAAAACACCGAATTGTATGGTGAACCTGCTTCAGGATCAAAATACGATACCAAAAGATGTGGAGCTGATCTTAATCTGGCATGGAACGAATGATTGGTATTGGGGAACGGACATAGGAAAAATGGGCGAAAAGGATCAATCAACCTATTGGGGAGGAATTGATTTTGTAATCAGCCAATTAAGAAAAACTGTTTCCAGAGCAAGAATTGCCTGGGTGACTCCTATTTTCCGAAAAGAAGTGCCATACCTGGGTACGGAGTCAGGCGAAGGTTATGAGTTGAAGAATATAAATGGTAATACTTTGCTGGATTATTATGAAACATTAGAACGTGCAAGCAAAAGGTATGGGTTTTATTTGATTGATATGAGAAGAAGAGCAAACATTCATAGAGATAACGCAGAATATTATTTAGAAGATAACGTACATCCGAATCAAAAAGGGTATGAGATGATTCATGGTATTTTACATAGAGAATTAATGAATATTGCACATTAAGTCAGGAGTAAAACATGGCGACAGAATATGTAAATGTAGATGATTATGTATTAGATAAAAATAACGCTGCAAAGGGTATCCGCGCAGCGATTCAGTATGCCAGAGAGCATAAAAAGCAGGAGATAATATTTGGCGCAGGAACCTATTATCTGACAGATTATGTGACCATAGATACTGTTTCCATTGCACATGATGATGGCTGCGGAGACATTCGCGAAAAGGATTGCCATCTATTACTTGAAGATTTTGATGGCATCACTTTGAAAGGAAGGATAGCGGAAGATGGATCTCCAATGACCATTTTGGCAGGTTATAATTCACAGATTGTTCAAACACAGCTTCCTGCAATTTTATGGGTGAATTCCTGTGTGAATTTAACTCTTAAGAATCTGGCATTTACCAGAGAACCGGAAACTGCTTCGGCAGGTATTGTTCGTGCAATTGAGAAAGATACCATTATAGTCGAAGTATTTGAAGGATTGCCTTGCTATGACAATATGGGTGCTTATTGTATGAATCGTTTCAACTTAATGGATAAGAGCTTATTAGGGGCCAGTCTTACCTTTGGCTTTGGGTTCGATACCAGATTTATAAAAATAGGGGACAGGCAGCTTAGCTTAACGGATTCTGCTATTGCAGGAATAGTAAAGGTTGGGGACGGACTATCCTGGCACCAGGCAGGAAAAACAGATTTTCAATTGTTTCTTGGAAATTGTACAAACTTAATTTTTGAAAATATAAGAGTTTATAATACGAATAGTTTTGCTGTTTTAACGGAAAACTGCAAAAACATATCTGCAGATCGATTAATCATAAAACCGAAAGGAAATCAACTTTTTACTGGTCCGAGAGATGGTTGGAAAATATACCGCTGTACCGGAAAAATTCTAATAGACAATTGCCATACAGAGGGAGTTAGAATGGATGGACAAAATATACATAGCAATTTTATGATTGTCCAGGAGGTTTTATCTGCAAACAGTGTATTGTGTACCTGCAAATATGCTCCTATTCCATTGACGGATGGATACAAAATGGAATTTTATGACGGAAATAAAATTTATGAAAATGAAATTGATCATTGGGAATTTGTTGGAGGATATTCTACACAAACAATACAGTCGAATAATAAAACTGCAGGAGTAGCAAAGGTAGGTACTGCAAATCATATCACGCTGTACCAAATTCAATTTAAAAGACCATTGGAGAATTTTATCCAAAAGGGATGTCTAATGACACCATTATGTTGGGAGCCTAATCTTTATATTTGTAAAAATTCAACGTTTCATAATATTGCAGGTGCAGGTCACTTATTAAGATGCGGAGAAGTTACCATAGAAAAATGCCAATACAAAAACTTAATGAATGCAGGAATATTAATGGGAGCAGAATTTGATACCCATTGTGAAGGTGGGCATGCGGTCAACGTTAAAATTTCTGAATGTACCTTTGATAATTGTGGATTTAAGCCTCGATATGGGGATTTTGGTTGTGGTTGTATTGCTATAAAGTCCCAGGGCTTTCAGGAACCATTAAACCAACATATTTTGATTGAGAAGAATCAATTTCTAAATAGTAAGATTGCCTTAGAAATTAGAGATGCGCAGGATGTTCAGATACGAAATAATTATTTTGATAACATAACTAACAGATATATTATTGAAGAGATATCGACTAAGGATATTGCAATAGATTAATAAACTACATTTTGGTTATTAGGGTATTTTGAACTGTGCAGTGTTTATACTTAAAATGATGACATAACTCTTTTGGACTTAAAAGGAATGAATAAAAGCTTATAAATACCTTGATATAGGAGAAAAATTTTGTACAAGCGGAGGATGAATCAAATATGAAGAAGAACTTAAAGAAGAAATTTGATAAGTATAGTGAATTGCAGACGAAAAGAAAAGAAGGCATAAAACAGGAGAAAGAGTATCCTGTTATTGAAAAAGATAACCATATAAAATCGATACATAATAATGAAGCAACAATTAATAGAAAAGCTTTCATTGCAAATCTTCTGACAATACGTACAAAATTCATTTTGGTATTTATGTTACCTGTAATATTAATTGTAATTCTAGGAGTTTTATCGTATTCTTTATCTTCAAAAGGCTTAATTGGCAGCTATGAGAGTTCTACAATGTCTAATATGTCCAATATGGTAAGATATCTGAATTTTGGGTTTGATTCTGTAACGGCAAAAGCAAACATTTTGAATTCTAATAAAACAGTACAATATTATTACTCTGATTTTTTTGTTAAGGAGGAAGCAAAGGCCCGTTTTAAAGAAATACAAGATCTTTTTAATACTAACGTATTGTCAGAAGAATATATCGCCGATATCTATATTTTTGCTAATTATGGTGAAGGTATTAGTAGTAATGGTCCTCTCAATACTGATATATACAGTAAGTTTATAACGAATAGTGAGGGGATTGATCTATATGAGAATAATGTAGAAACAGCATGGATAGGTAATCATACTTACCTAGATTCCCTGACAAGATCGTCAGGTGATGATTATGCGATTAGTTATATTAGTTCTTTGCATAGTATCACTAATGAACAGATTGGCTATATTGTTTTGGATGTAACTTCTGATTATGTAAAAGATACTTTAACCGGAAGCGGATTACCGGATGGAAGCGTTATTGCATTTATTACTGGAGACGGGAGAGAGATAATTAACGGTGATGTTACGGATAATTTTAAATTCATAGAACAAAGCTATTATAGTAAGGCTATTAAAAGCGAGGAATCTAGTGGCTTCGAGTATGTGAATTATATGGATAAAGATTATTTATTTGTTTATTCCAAAGTAGCTAGTGGAGACAGCTTGCTATGTGCTGTTATTCCGGAAGATGTAATTATAAAAGAAGCAAGTATGCTAAAAAATATTACCATTATTATTGTTATTGTAGCAAGTATCATTGCAATTGCTTTCGGGACATTTATGGCATCTGACTTTAGTAATACAATTCATAAAACCATTAAGATATTACAAAAGACCGCATCAGGAGACTTAACTTATACAACGTCTATTAAGAGAAGAGACGAGTTCCGAATATTAGGTATTAGCATTAATGAGATGATTAGCAGTATGACAGGACTAATCCGGAAGATGACAAGTGTAAGTGAAACGGTATCAGAGTCTTCTTTGATTGTATCGGAGAGTTCTAATATCTTAGTGTCTGCAACACAAAATATCTCTGAGGCCGTTGGAAACATTGAGCAGGGTGTAACTCAACAAGCGGAGGATGCAGAAAGTTGTTTATTCCAGATGGCAGATCTTGCAGAACGGATTAATGCAGTTTATATTAATACAAATAATATTGGACAAATTGCCAGCAACACAAAAGTGATTGTAGAAAATGGAATAATAATTATCGATGATCTTGGCCATAAAGTAAAAAATACAACAAATATTACAAGAACAGTTATTGAAGATATTGAGAGTCTTGAAAAAGAATCACATGCAATTAACGGGATTATAGGAGCGATTAACGAGATTGCGGAACAGACAAATTTATTATCGCTAAATGCTTCAATTGAGGCTGCAAGAGCAGGCAATGCTGGACGAGGTTTTTCAGTGGTTGCTGAAGAAATTCGTAAATTGGCAGACCAGTCCTTGAATGCTTCCAACGAGATTAAGAAGATTATTAATAAAATCGAAAGCCAGACTAAGAAGACTGCAATTACGGCTAGATATGCCGAAAGCATTGTATTATCTCAGGAAGAAGCCCTGAATAGCACTGTTAATGTTTTTGCAGAAATTAATAAACATGTTGAAAACCTTACAGACAACTTAAACCAGATAGCAAGTGGGGTCGAAGGTATAGAACATGCCAAGGAGGATACTTTGGGTGCGATTGAAAGTATATCTGCAACATCAGAGGAGACAGCAGCAGCGGCGGGCCAGCTAGGTGTAACTGCAGAGGAACAACTAAAAGAGGTTAACAAATTAAATGATGTAGTAAAACAGTTAAGCGATGATGCAAAGAACTTAGAAAAAACGGTTAGTGTATTCAAAGTTATTTAATCATTAAGAAAAATCAGATTTTGATTTTAATAAAGTATTTATGATATGCTAAAGTCTATATAGGGAGCTGTTACACAATAATCGAGTAGGTTACGGTGGAACAACTCCCTTATGCTTCAACTACTTTTGCATTAACCAAACAGTGAAAGTAGAACACCGGCTGCTACAGCGGATCCGATTACACCAGCTACATTCGGTCCCATAGCAT
>JAQZAX010000162.1 GCA_029239455.1 Anaerocolumna sp. | reverse complement strand
CAAAAATCAAGCCAGCTGGCATGATTTTTGGCTAGAGTCTTGACGATATATGAACAGTGTTCTCGGCCGGTCGACGCCAAATCGAATATATATACAGCATTATTCATCATTTATAAATTTTGAGGCTTTTGACCCTCAAATTATATAATAAACTATAACATTAAAAAATTGTCTATATAACAATCATTTAAAAGTAGATAAAAAAATAAGGACGCTTCGTCTTCTGGGTTTACATAATCCCTAAGGCAAAGCGTCCTGTTACTATTTATTCTGCGGTAGCTTTATCAGCACCGGCAGTACTGTTTACACTTGTTGCATTTGTTTCAGTATCATTATCTACAAAATCATCATCGAAATCATCATCAAAATCGTCTTCGAAATCTTCCAGGTAATCAGGTGTTAAATATCTGTAAACAGCATAAGCTATAGCAGCAACTGCAGCAACCGCACCAATGATAGCTAATACCATTAATACTGTATGGGAAGTTTTATCTTTCTCAGCCTCTTTTTTATGAAGCAACTCACCCAGTCTTGCGGCACTTAGTAATTCTTCTAGTTTATTATTCATAATAACACGTCCTTTCATAGTAAAATGAGTTCTACATTATTATAACACGATAAAAGGCTTTTTACTATAGATTTTCTGGAAATTGTACGCAGTTATGATAATTTTTTCAATTTTGCAAAGGAAGCTAACATCTTTTTGGTGCCAAACTGGTCAAAACTTACTGTAACTTCATAATCTTTACCGCCGGCATTGATATTTACAACGGTTCCTACACCGAATTTGATATGCTGTACCTGATCACCAACGCCATAATCAATGGTACCCATCTGATTCCCCACAAATTGTTTTGCAGCAGAAGCAGCATAAGGCTTCTGGAAAATAGTATCGTTTAATTTGGTTGCAGTACTTCCAAATTTATATATATCGGAAGAGCCTGAATTGGAACTGGACGAACCATCTCCACCACGATTTTTGCCGGATGGAGTTACCCCTGCAGGACGAAGACGGTCATTAAAATCAGGAGATAGACTGGTATAAGAATTACTTTTTAGACTATCTGTTTTTAAGGGGTTCCGATCCATGGTAAGTAAATAGCGGGGTATCTCATGAATGAATCTGGAAGGGCGGTTAAATTGGGTTTCACCACGCATCATACGTTGTGAGGAAGCACTTAAAGCCAGGCGTTTCATGGCTCTTGTAATACCCACATAACAAAGTCTTCTTTCTTCGGCAATCTCTGTCTCTGGGTCATCGGCATGAATGGACATATAACTTGGAAATAAGCCTTCTTCCATTCCACACAGATAGACATAGGGGAATTCTAGCCCTTTTGCACTGTGCAGAGTCATTAAAACCACTACATTATTATCTTCATTCAGATTATCTATGTCAGCAACTAGTGCAACTTCCTCCAGAAAACCACTTAAGGTTGGTTCCTCTATTGCATTTTCTTCAAAGGCAGCAATTTTACTTTTTAGTTCTCCAATATTCTCAACTCTGTCTTCTACATCTTCCGGATCCTGACTTTCTAGGTCTTCAATATAGCGGGTAGCTTCAATAATCTCATCTAATAAATCTAATAAAGAGAAGCCAGGATCAGATAGTTTGGATTTTAATACTTCAATGAGGCTTACAAAGGAAGTAATCTTTGCAGCAGCACGGCCTAAGGAAGGTATGTATTCTGCCCGTTTTAATGCCTCATAAAAACTCATATTATTCCTCGCAGCGTAGTCATCCACTTTATCTAAAGAGGCAAGACCGATACCACGCTTTGGTACATTGATAATTCGTTTTATTGCAAGACTGTCAAGTCCATTATCAATGGTTTTTAAATAGGCAAGCAGATCCTTGATTTCCTTTCTCGCATAGAAGTTAATACTTCCAATTATTTTATAAGGAATGTTCCTGCGAACAAGTTTTTCTTCAAAAATACGGGATTGGGCATTGGTTCGATAAAGAATTGCAAAATCATTATAAGCTGCATCCCCGGAAGTAACTATGCGTCCGATCTCAGAAACAATATTGTCTGCTTCGTCATAATCATGGTCAAATTGTGTAAAATGTACCGGTTCCCCTTCAGGATTATCTGTCCACAGTGCTTTATCTTTTCTGCTGGTATTATTGCTGATTACTTCGTTGGCAGCTTCTAAGATTCGCTTGGTGGAACGGTAATTTTGCTCCAGTTTAATTACCTTAGCAGCAGGATATTCTTTTTCAAAATTAAGAATATTATAAATATTGGCACCTCGAAACTTATAAATTGACTGGTCATCATCACCAACAACACATAGATTATGTTCCCTAATTCCTTCCTCATTCATACCATCTGCCAGAAGTTTAATTAATCGAAACTGTACTGAATTGGTATCCTGATACTCATCGACCATAATATATCGAAAACGATTCTGATAGTAAGATAAAGCTTCACGGCTTGTCTGAAATAATTCTACCGTTTTATAGATTAAATCGTCAAAGTCGAGAGCATTATTTGCTCTTAATCGCCTCTGATATTCTTTATAAGCCGCAGCAAACTTAGCCTTTGTAAAGTCACCAATGGCTCGAAGTTCATATTCTTCCGGTGAAATCAGTTCATCTTTGGCAGAGGATATTACAGAGAGTATGGTACGCTCTTTAAAATTCTTGGTATCAATCTCTAAATACTTACATACTTCACGCATTAAAGTCTTCTGGTCATCGCCATCGTATATGGTAAAACTTCTGTCATAACCAATCAGATCAATCCATCTTCTGAGGATTCTTACACAGGTAGAGTGGAAGGTGCTGACCCAGATATTCTCTGAACCATAACCTACAATTTTATCAACACGTTCCCGCATCTCACTGGCTGCCTTATTAGTAAATGTCAGCGCTAATATATTCCAGGGATTCACATCCCGGTATTCCATTAAATAAGCGATTCTATGGGTTAATACCCTGGTTTTGCCGGAGCCGGCTCCTGCTAATATCAACAGCGGTCCTTTATCATGTTCAACGGCTTTTCGCTGTTCCGGATTCAGTGTATCATATATACTCATGTTTCTTCCCCTAACTTATGTATTAGATGTGTCAAAAAATTATAGATCCTACACATTGTTAGATTAGATTATAACATGGAATAGAAGTCACTACAACCTGCTTTTGATTCAGTGAAAAATGCAAAAAGTAAAAAATTACTCTTACAGTAACAAATGACATTACATAACACCTGATACTAAAATACCTAAAAACATTGAAAATATTACATCAGTACTATACTATGTAGACATAAAAATTAGTGGCCACTAATTAAATAAAACCAATAATGTACAAAAAAGGAGTAAATATATATGAAAAAGTATAGCATAGTTATCGTAGGAGGAGGAAGTACATACACACCCGGATTCTTAAAATCCTTTTGTAGATATAGAGAAAAGTTTCCATTAAAAAAACTAGTATTGTTTGATATTGATTCAAAAAGACAGGAACCAATCGGAGAATTTGGCAAAATTCTATTTAAAGAATTATATCCGGAGGCGGAATTCGTTTATACCACAGATATTGCAGAAGCGTATACAGATATGGACTTTGTATTTATGCAAATGCGTGTCGCAGGCTTATCTATGAGGGAAAAGGATGAGAAGATTCCACTTAGTATGGGATTAATTGGGCAGGAAACTTGTGGTGCTGGTGGATTTGCATATGGATTACGTTCTACAAAAGAAATGATAAAAGCTATCTATGACATAAGAAAATATTCAAAAGATGCATGGATACTAAATTATTCTAACCCTGCAGCCATTGTGGCTGAGGCTCTTAGAAGAGAGTTTCCAGAGGATAAGAGAATATTAAATATCTGTGACCAGCCAGAGAACGTAGTTCGTTCCTGTAGCCGTTTACTAGGTTGTGACTTTAGAAATTTAGATCCGGTATATTTTGGTTTAAATCATTACGGCTGGTTTACTCATATATATGATAAGACAACCGGTGAGGACCTACTGCCCAAATTTCTTACCCCAGGATGCAGAGCAAAGGGATCAATCCTGGCTGGATACTTATGGAATGGTAAAACAGATGATGGAGGATTTCCCGGACTATCTACCAAATACTTATGATCAGTATTACTTATATCCAGAATATAAGGTAAGCCATCTGGACCCTAATTACACAAGAGCAAATGAAGTTATGGACGGCAGAGAACATAGGGTATTTACAGAATGTAAAAAAATTATTGATGCTGGTACGACACAAGGATTTATTAATATTGAAAGCGACGCTCATGCAGAATTTATGATTGAAGTTGCTGTCTCCATTGCTTTTAATAAGAATGACAGATATATTATCATTACAGAAAATAACGGAGCCATTAACAATATGCAGGACGATGCTATGGTGGAACTTGTGGCGGAGCTTGGTATCAATGGTCCAAGAGTCATGAGTATAGGTAACCTCCCTCAATTTTATCTAGGATTGCTTGTAAATCAGGTTTCCAGTGAAAAATTGTTGATTGATGCATATTACGAAGGTTCTTACAACAAAGCTTTACAGGCATTTACACTAAACAGATTAATTAATGATGCAAAAAAGGCAAGACAGGTGTTAGATGCATTAATTGAGGCAAATAAAGAATACTGGCCAGAATTTAAATAATCCGTATCATGAGTTATTTGTTCTTTTGAACAGACATTTTATAAGTGAATTACCATTTTACTATAATAAGGTTTTTAGGAGGAAAGGTATGAACAAGAAAAATAAATTTATGGATTTTTTCTCTGCATTAGGCAGAAGTCTGATGCTTCCAATCGCTACATTGGCAGCAACAGGTTTATTAATGGGGCTTATGGCAGCACTAACCAAAACACAGGTGCAGGAGGCATTGCCGTTTCTTGCCAATGATGTAGTGGTCTACGTATTAACAGCTATTAAAACTATCTGTAGTACAGCATTTAATTTAATCCCTGCTTTATTCTCTATCTGTATAGCATTGGGGCTTGCTAAAAAAGATAAAGAAATTGCAGCTTTTGCAGGTTTTATTGGATATTACGTTTTCTTAATGAGCGCATCATTAATGATCTCATCCGGGTACTTTGATTTTAGCGTTTTAAAAATGTCTACGATTCTTGGTATTGCAGATACAATCGAAATGGGTGCGGTTGCCGGTATTCTAACAGGCTTAGTAGTTGCGGCATTGCACAATAAGTTTTATAATATTGAGTTTCCAGTAGCAATTGCATTTTACGGCGGTAAACGTTTTGTATCCATAGTGGTAATCGCTGTTATGACTGTTCTTGGACAAATTATTCCATTTGTTTGGGTGCCTGTATCCAATACTATTAATGCTTTTGGCAGCTGGATTGGAAGTGCTGGACATATTGGTGTATTTATATTTGGCTTCTTGGAAAGACTTTTAATTCCTACAGGACTGCATCATATATTAAATGGTATATTCAGAACAACTTCTATTGGAGGTGTGTATGACGGCATTGAAGGTGCTTTGAATATTTTCTATCAGTACTTTGACAAAGTGGATATTAGTGTTTTAAAACCTTATACCGCTTTCCTGGGTCAGGGTAAGATGCCTTTCATGATGATTGGTCTTCCTATGGCAGCTTTAGCTATCTATAGAACCACTCCTGATGATAAAAAGAAGAAAGTGAAAGCTTTGATGATTGCCGGTGTAGCAGCATCCATGGTATCGGGAATTACGGAACCTCTTGAATTCTCATTTATGTTCATTGCTCCCCAGTTGTTTTTATTTCATGCTATTATGGGAGGTATTTCCTTTGGGTTAATGAGTCTGTTTGGAGCAGGAATTGGCAATACAGGCGGCGGAGTGATTGATTTTATTATATATGGTGTAATGGTACCAGGTTCTAGATGGTATCTGGTTATTCCAATTGGTCTGGTATTAGGAGCCGCCTATTATTTTGTTTTTAAATGGTATCTTACGAAAAAACAGATTTCCATTGATGTCAATGAAGATTTTCTTGGTGATTCCGTAACAGAAGAAGAGACTGGGCAAAATAGTTCACAGGGAAATCAGGATAGTTTAACTACAACAATTATAGAAGGTCTTGGTGGCTTTCATAATATAGTAGCTGTAAACAACTGTATAACCAGATTAAGAGTAGATATAAAAGATATGGCACTTACTGATGAAAAGTTATTAAAATCCACAGGAGCCATGGGAGTGATAAAACCTTCAGATACTCATATTCAGGTTATCTATGGTCCAAAAGTTGAGAAGATAGCAAACAAAGTACGTGAAGTGTTACAATATTAATAAATCTGAAACATTGGGAATACTAGTATTTCCATAATCGAAAAGGCAGTCCAGCATATGGACTGCCTTTTACCAATTCTTAAGATTTATATAAACACTTGGGTCACAGGGCTGATTTAGATGAATACGGTTGATATAAGATTCTACTATAGCATTTAGGATAAACATAATTGGGAACCTGGGTATAATGTCCACACCGTTACAAAACCGATTAGGTGAATATCCGTAAAAT
>JAQZAX010000030.1 GCA_029239455.1 Anaerocolumna sp. | reverse complement strand
TAGTGCCCAGAATTCCTGATATTTTAATTGTTTGGTAAGTAATTTGATTGCATATTCTTTCAGGTTATCCACTTTTTCTTTACTTAAGTTAAAGCGCATTCCTACATGATCTACTTTTAATACTTTACTCATAGCAGCCTCCTATATATTCAGTATGAATTTATCCTGTTTCTTGTAGAAGAGCAGAACACCAATGAGTAACGATAAGAAACTTACTGCTGCGGATACCAGCAGGGCATATTGGTCGATTGGGTCGCCATATACTGCGTTTCTAAAGTTTTCTATGATTAAATATAAAGGATTCATTCGTACCAGCATTCTAGCCGGTGCATCTAACATCTTGATATCATAGAAAATTGCTGAACTATACATTACGAGCATGAGAATCACACCCCATAAGTATTCCAGATCTCTGAAGAATACAGCCAGGGTAGATAATATCAGCCCTGCACCTACTGTCATTACTAGAAGCAAAAACAAAGGCACCACAATAAAGAACAACATTGGAGTCGGACGCATGCCAAGTACAGCAGAAACCCCAACTAAAACAATCAGAGAAAGTAAAAATATTATAAAATTAGATAACACAGAAGAAAGAGGATAAATATACTTTGGCACATATACTTTCTTAATCATCTTTCCGTTCTGCCTGATGGATTTCATGGCTGCTTTGGTGGAATTAGCAAAAAATGAATAGAGCAAGCGCCCAGTCAAAACATATACCGGAAATAGCTGATCCTCTCTGCCATAAAATGTAGAAAACACAACCGTTAAAACCACCATGGTTAATAGCGGTTCTAACAGCGTCCAGATATAGCCGATATAGGATCTTCTGTATTTTAGCTTTATATCTTTTTTCACCAGCTCCATCATTAGGAATCGATATTTATTAAGATTTTCAATCTTTTGTTTCACTTTTTTCCCACCCGAAACCTTTCAATGAATAATTCTATCTAATACTTTACGGCTGCAGTCGCTGCCATCTAAATAATTAAATCTATGGTTAAATTTCTGATACTTATCATCATACACAAAATCTTTGCTTAACTTCTTAATCTGTTCGGTTACTTCTTCCTGGGTCATAACAATGGGTCCTGGAAGTTCTTCTAAGTCCAGGTAGAAGTCTCTTACGTCATTCTGATATTCGTCTAAATCGTACATAAAGAATATCATAGGTCTCTTTAGGTTGGCATAATCAAAGAATACGCTGGAGTAGTCCGTGATTAGCATATCACTGATGCTATAGAGTTCATTCACATCCTCGTATTTGGATACATCATAAACAAAGCCTTCCTGGGCTTTAAAGTTAAACTTATCAGCAATCTGGCAGTGGGCACGGAATAGGATAACACAGTCTTCTCCGATTTCTGTTCTTAATTTATCAAAATCAAGTTCTCCGTTGTATTTAAACCCAACAGAGGTTTCATAATGGTTATCACGGAAAGTTGGTGCATATAAGATAACTTTTTTGTCTGCCGGCAGCTTTAAATTCTCCTTAAAGGAGGCGATTTCTTCCTTGGTATACTGGAATAAGGCATCATTTCTTGGATAGCCTTCCTCAATGACAATCTGGTCACGGCGTTCCGGTCCTACATTAAACGCTGAGCATAATTTCTCCGTGGTAAAGGCAGAAGGAGAGAGTAAAAAACTAAACTCTTTGCCGTTCTTAGTGTATTTGGTACGGATTTCTTTTAAGTTAAATAATGCATTTCCCGTAGCCTCAATATCACAACCAAGTCTTTTTAGGGGAGTGCCGTGCCAGGTCTGCACATAGACCTGCTCTTTTTTCAGGGAAATGTAGTTTGGAATCCCGGAATTAAATACAATGTATTTTGCCTGTGCCATTGCCTTATGATAAGGGTCAGAGAGGCGTTTTACCACTTTGGTGTTTTTATTCTTCTTTAAATATTTATGCTGGTCCACGTTATTTACTGCCCAGATAAATTGATAATCCTGATATTTTTCGTCCTTTAACATAGCAAGATATAATGCCTTGGGACTGCAGGCAAAACTTCTTCCCTGAAAAGCCTCAAATATCACCATTTTATCATTTACCGTAACTTTTTTACTTGATTTTTTATAATTTCTTTTTCTGTTAAAGTAAAGTAGCTGGCGGTAAAGATAACGGTAAGTTTCACTTTCTTTGGAAAGGCTGCTTAGTTTATTTTTAATTTTTTTCTTTAATCCTAGTGCCATCGTTCACACACTTCTCCCATCTAAAGACATCGCTGATTACGGTTCTGGTTATAATAAATATCTGTCTATCAAATATCTAATCCACATTTATGATGCTATCTATCACCATTGATTCTATAATTCTTAATTCTATTATTGTTGATTCTCTGATTCCTGATTCTATACTCTTAATTATATGATTCATAATTCAATAATCCTTAATTCTATGATACTAAATCTATGATTATTAATTCTCCAATTCTTGATTCTCTGCCTTTTTATTACTGATTGTTTAATATATAAGTGACAGCTTCACGGATGGCTCCGTCTCCGCCCTTAACCGGTACCACAATATCGGCTACCGCCCGTACTTCCGGTCTGCCATTGGGAACGGAGAAGCTAAGTCCTACGTTTTGTAACACTTCTAAGTCATTGAGATCGTCACCCATATAGGCAATCTCATCTAAGGTAAGATTAAACTTCGTAGCAAGTTCTCTGATTACGCTTAGTTTATCCTGTACGCCCATATACAGGGCATCTATCTTAAGTTTATCTGCTCTTCGTTTTACCAGCTGTCTGTCTTCACTGGTGATAATTGCTGTTTTAATTCCCTGATTACGAAGCAGCTCAAAGCCTTTACCGTCCTGGGTACTAAACTTCTTAAGCTCATCGCCGGATTCTGTATAATACATTCCTCCGTCGGTTAAACAGCCATCACAGTCAGTAGCAAATAATTTAATTGTCTTCTTATCGTTTGTTTTTGTTTCGTTCTTTTCTTTTGCTATTCTCTTACTCATTAAGTTCTCGATGATCATCCAGTCACTGGGTTCATCAATCTCAAAGTAAGTTTCTTCTTCCATTTCGTATACACCAATCTTACCGGAAATTCTGCATTCTGTTTCTAACAGCAGCTGTTTTCTCGTAATATAGAATGCACCATTCTCTACAAGGTAACCGTCAAATTCCTGTCTTCTTGGTCTCTTTAAGAAATTATAGTTTACCGGCTTAGCGCCCTCTGCTGTCTCTTCCCAGATAAATCTTTTTTGTCTTACAACGGATAATAAGCTATGGTTTGCTCCCTGTTTGTAGGATGCGATCGCTTCTTCTAAATGTTTTGATGTGAGTAATGGACTTGTAGCCTGGATAAGTATCATATGTTCAAAATCATATTTTCCTGCAAAATCCAGCATTGCAGATTCCGTAGATGCAGTGTCTGTCGCAGTATGTGCAGCTCTGCCAATGCAGAATAACTTATCACTGTTTGCATTTGTTTTCTTATACTCTTCTACTGCCTTCTCAATGTCTATACTGTCTGTGCTGACATAGACTTTATCAATATCACTGCAGTTTACTGCAGCATCAATTACCCAGTATACTAATGGGCGGCCACCGATTGGTTTTATGTTCTTTAAAGGAATGGATTTGCTTCCTCCGCGAACCGGAATATATGCTACGAACTTGTCCTGGTTTTCCATCATGATTAACTCCTTGTAATTGGAAATATGGCACGGAAAAAGTCTCATACGAGACTTTTTCCGCAGGTATATTTATTTATTTATTATTTACATGCAAATCAGTATTACTTTGTATTATTTATTGGCTTTATATTATTTATCGCCTTTGTATTTTTATTGCCATTATATTATTTATTGCCTTTATATTATTTATCGCCTTTATATTTCAATTTATCTCTCTGCACCTTTTCAATGTCTAGCAGGTCAGTTTCTTTATAAGTTAAGGCCTTTTCTACTGCTTTTAAATCACGAACTAATTTTCTTAAGCCGTCTGGCTCTAAGGATGCAGCGTGGTCAGTACCTTTCCAGGTTCTGTCAAGGGTGAAGTGACGTTCGATCCAGGTAGCTCCTAAGGTGTAAGCAGCGATATCTACTGCAACTCCTAAGTGGTGACCGGAGAAGCCGATTTCTTTTACTACACTGCCGTACTCGTCCACTAGTCTTTTAATTTCAAGAAGACAGATATCTTCAAATGGTACTGGATATCCGGAAGTACAGCTGTAAAGTACTAAATCTTTGTTACGTCCTTTTTCAACGAAGAAATCTACGATTTTTTTTGTTTCGTCTTTGGTAGTCATACCGATAGAGACATGAATCTCTCCTTTGTAGTTATCGCATAACCAGCCAAGCATCTCAAAATGAGTGTTGATTGCGGATGGAATCTTGATTAGAACTGGGTTTAAGGATGTGATTTCTTTAGCGGAAGTCAAATCCCATACGGAAGTACTATAGATAACTCCTATTTCTTCACAGTATCTTTTTAATTCTGCATGTTGTTCTACGGAGAATTCAAGAAAATCTCTATGCTCACCATAAGTTGCTCCATAAGAGTTTGCTGGGTTTGGATGTGGTGCATGGTATCCTTCTTCCCCTAATAGTTCTAAGTTGTTTCTCTTCTGGAATTTTGCAACGTCTGCATTACAATAGTCCTTTGCAGATTTGATTAAATCTTTAGCAATCTGCATATCTCCCTTATGGTTACATCCTATCTCTGCTATTACTTTTGCTCTCATATTATTATCCTTTCTTGTACGGTTTCATTAGTCAATTGCGAAACTTTGTTTATTCAAATGGTTATTATAACACTTTTACCGTTCTAAATTAATTAAGGAATTCTTAATTTTTTATTTCTTAACGGCTGCCACCAATGATTCTGTTTTCTTGTAGAAGATGCCTCCGATAAAGTGCTTGATTCGCTGCTTTAAGCTTGGATTCTTCCTCTTTTTTAGCATAGTATGCCTATATTCGTGGCACATATCCACAGCATCTCTATCTAAACCACGTTTCATTAAGCTCTTAACTCTAAAATACAGCATAATGTCTTTCTGGTATATGATGTTCTGGGAGTCTAAGTTCCCAATAGCTTCATAGGCCTGGTATTTATCCAGGTAGAGAAGAATCAGGTATTTTGCGAGGCGGCCTTTCCACAGATAAGAGGATAGCGCCATGTCTTTTCGCAAATCCTTGGTCTCTTTTTTGCCGGATAGTTCAAGAAACGAGGCCATGTATTTCGTACCGGTTTTATATCTATGCTTTTTATATAACACAAGTGCCTTATAAAAGTAAAGGCTTTCCGGACAAATTAATACATCGTTATAATTTAGAATATCCTTGTAGCGCTCTCTCTGGAACAGCCACTGGAAATAATAATCCTGCAAGATTCTGTCTTTTGTTACCAGGTCAAAACGGATTGTAAAGAAATTATCCTTAATCTTCTCGGTTACCTTCTTCAGTTCTGAAACTGCATCCCTGATTTCTTCCTTGGTGGTTTCTTCTGTAACATTGTAATCCCAGATATAGTTAATCGGTGAGATATCCATCACCTGTCCCATACAGCGGTTCTCAAAAATGAATTTCTGCAGGTGTTTATTTACATCATTAAATAATCTCTTCCTCTGCTGGAACTCGTTGCTTTTTACATCAATCAACGGTAATTCATGGGATTTCTCTTTGAAATCAGCGAATTCCAACTGATGAATCTTCTTCCAGCGTTTCTCTGTTACAATAAGCTCCGTATACAGATATTCCATGAGTTCCATTATTCTTGGGACACAAGGGTTATGAGGATCGTAGATTTCTTCTCTAAGGTAATTCTCATCTACATATCGAAATGGCAGGGGATTCTCATATAGTTCCTGATAGTTTACCACACAGCCAGAGTGTCTTAGCCTGTCATAGGCTGCGTCTATTCTCTGGTTTCTTACGTTGTAAACATCGTTGGAGTGGAAGCCCTCGATCATAATAAGGGGAAGCCCCAGTAAAGCTGCATCTAGATATGCGGTGCTCCAGGTTGTAATGGTAGCATCAAAGTCCGGCATAATATCCTCAAGCACAATCGGTTCTTGTATTAATATTAGATTATCCGGTTTATTTTCAATGAAATCATACAAATGTTCCGATAATACATGGAGCTGTTTACCGCTTTCGGATGGTAAATATCTAGGCTTTACCGTAAAGGACATCTGGGGATTGTTTCTGGCGATATGGCAGAGTACATCGGCTAACTGAGTCTTACCGGTGGTACCATAGGGATAAGCCCCCTGCTCAATGATAAGAACATCCTTAATCCCATTACTATCTTTTCTTTCTCCGCTATCTTTTCTTTCTCCGCTGTTTTTTAGTTTCACCAGTCTGTCGTACTGGGGGTTGCCGATTGCCACCTGATTATATTTTAAACCGTTCTCTGCAAACTCACTAAATTTACTAACGCCAATGCTAAGTGCCAGATCCGGATTAACGCCCATAACGATGGAGGAGAACAGACTGGCAAATGTAATGATGAACTTATCTGCAGCATTGAGCTTTTTATACAAATTATTATAACAATCGTATTTTAGGGGTGCAGAAAAAACAAAGTCAACAAAGTTAATTAATTTAAAATTGTAATCACTGGTTTCCATAAACGGAATATTCTCCTGGATATACATCTTGTTATTAATCTTGTCTTCTTTGTCTTTTACTATTACTGTACAGTGATGTCCTCTGGCCGTCAGTGCCTTAATCAGGTTCACAAATACATAATTAGTGGAGTCAAATGCTGATAGGAATAAAACATTTAATGCATGTTTCTCATTGCTTTCTTTTAAGAACTCATCGGTTGCAACAAAGGTAATCTTAGGGTCGACTTCTTCAATGTCTGGATCTCCATCAATAATAATTACCTTATCCAGATATTGCACATATTCCTCAACTACCTCTTTGGTGTTCTTCCATAGGTTGGCTATGACTATTTTCTCAGAATCCGTAAGGGAAGCAAATACATTCATCCAGACCGACTTCTTCGCCTGGGCATCGATTACGGTGTCAAACTTAAGGCCGCCGTACATACTTAAGAATTCCCGGTGAAAGAGCTTGGTGTATTTGTTATTCTTGAGGTTCTCTGAATTCTCCAGAATCTCATTTTCATGCTCTGACTTGTTCTTTTCGTATTTTGAATTAACGATTCGAATGCCATCGCTGATATGGGAGAACTCTTCCATAAATGGATAGATGTCATTCCCATCCACAACTACAATATTTTCCTCGTAATTCACTTTCTTTAAAGTGCTAAAGCAGATTTCACGGTCAATAATCTGATTTAGCTGGCCAATGTGAAGGAGTATACGTTTCTTATGGTTTTGCTCTCTGTAAGTGTATTGCAAAAATTCTTCCTGGTTGTTATTTTTATTAAATATAATATCAATAATTCTATTCACTGCAAGGCCGTCATTATGAGGTGCATAGGTCTTTGCAAATTCCTTGTAGGATTTATTATATTTTTCGATTACAGACTGTATGTCCTTAATTTTTGCTGCCAGTTTCCGGGTGCTTGTAAATGTAGGTCCAGGCAAGGTATCAAGATCAAGATATACTTCATCGTCTATGGTGCATTTATCCCTGTCATAGAAAAAGAACAGGATAGGGCGTCCGGTATTTAAAAATTCAAAGAAGAAATTGTTATAATCCGTAACAAGAATGTCCGTCACTTCAAATAATTTACGAATCTCTAGTTCTTCCGGTGCCAGTAAAAAGTCAATCTTCTTGCCCTTAAAGCATTCTAAGTCAGAAGGTTCTAGTTTCACAAGAATCACATATTCCTCTGTAAGTTCCTTCTGGATTTTGGCTACATGTCTCTGAATTACTTTGGAATTATCTACATATTTGCCGTTTAGTTTTCTTGCAGCCGGAGTATAGAGGATAATTTTTCGCCCTTCTAAACTGCATTTTAACTGAGTCTCAAGCCTCTTGATCAGGGGCTCTCTCTCTGACTGATTCAGTAAAGTACCGGACAGATGTCCTGCTTCCACTACGGTACCGTCAAATAAGCCTTTAATGTTATAGGCCTCGAATATCTTCTCTGTGGCATATCTGCTAGGTGAGATAAGATAGTCACAGGAATAAAAGTTCCTCTGGGTATTCCATAGGTTAACCGTTGATTTGTTATACTCATGGATTCCGATTTTTTTCAGTGGTGTCTCATCCCATGCATTAATACAGACTTGACCTTCCTTCTTGATAAAAAAGGTTGGCATGTGATGCTCATATATGATATATTTTGCCTTTCCTAAGGCTTTTAGATATTGACTGGTATCTGTCGTAATCAGCTTTACTCTCGGATGATTGGCACACAGATCCATCTTTTCTTCATCTTCCACCTTCTTATCGCTGATTACCCAGTCATGTTTTAAGTTCTGGTAGTCTTTATGATCAAGCAGTATCTTGAATATTCCAAAGGTATTACCCGAGATATTCACCGCTCTGTTGGTTATATATAAAACCAAGTTTTCATCTATTTCAACTGATTCATAATATTTTGAATATTGTTCCCTGCTCGTATCTACCTTCTTTGCTTTGGGTTGTTTACTGCTGTCTTCTAGCATTTAAGGTATTCTCCTTTCAGCCAACACATGGCTATCTTACTATATTATTCCTCGCATTACCCCTTATTATAACATCGGGTATTTTAATTATCAATACTTTTATCGGATACCAGAGTCCCTAGGAGTCGATATGGGTCGATTTATAACGAAGGTAATGGCAACCTTAATCGTTTGCGGCAATTTAATTCAGGAACATGGCCTCCTCGCGCAACAGTTTTTAACTATATTGGATACAGCGGTATTCTTCAAACAACACAAAAACTTGGCTTTTGACCCTCGAATCCTGTAAAGAAAAAAAACAAAAAGGTTACTGATTAAGTAACCTTCCTGCGAGGGAGCTGCTGCCTTCCTTACGGTATCTTCGTTAGGGGGCAACTCCTTACTGTTATTTCGTTCATGAATTTCCGGGTTTAGCGGAAGAATTCATGTCCGCCGTATTCGAATAAGAACTCCAGGTTTCTGTCAAACCAGCTCATACTGTTCTTATCCGCCTTATCTCTTGCTGAGAAATACAATGCCCCCTGGGAATCATCTTCTCCCTGCATTACTCTCTCAACTGCTGTAACCGTATCCTGTGAAATGTTTACGGACCAATAACGTTTGTCTTTGATTGGTGAGAACTGATAGGTATCCCCGTCTTGCTGAAATACTACACCTTCAATGGTGTCAGGAAAACTATCATCATTTACACGGTTTAGGATTACATTTGCTACCAGCATCTTTCCCTTAATATCTTCACCGGTAGCTTCTGCTTCAACGATTCTTTGCAATATCAAGATCTCATCTTGTGTAAGACCTTTTACCCCTTTATCTGTATCTGTCTGTGCTGTCTGCGCAGTTTCTTTCTGTGCCAACTCTTGTTTTTCTACTGTTTGTGTTTCAGACACTTCCTGTTTGTCGGTTGAACTGCTATCAACCTGATGTATGGCATCTGCTCTGTCGTTACCAGAGTCTGCCGTTGTCTCTTCCTCATTATTTTCTGTACTTACTGTGGTACTTCCTAAGGTACCTCCATTGTTATAGATTATCGAATCGTTGGTCATGAGTGCATTCACTCGGTTCGTCATATTGCTAAATGCTATATGACTCGTTAGTACTATTGCTTCATTAGCTGTTTCTTCTTCTACTTCGCCTACGGCTGGAGCGGTTTCTGCTTTCACATATTCCACTAAACGATTGCCGTCGCTAAGATAGTTAGGACTAATCAGGAATAAGACAGTTGCCATCATGTATGAGACGGTGGCCATATGTCCCTTAATTCCTCTTACTCTGCCGGTCAGTTCTTGCACCGACTCCTTAATCCCATGAAGAAACGAGTGTATTTTTAGCATACATACATCCTCTTTTCTTATTTTTTTGTCACTGTGCCTTTTTACGACCTAAGTAACACTAATCGAAACTATGTTCACTTCCTCTCGACTAGCTAAGATGCATTATAACATCCTTCTTCTCTCTGTCAATAAGGCTGGATGAATTTTGGAAGATTCATCATTTTGTTTCTGCCATGTTTTACCATAATTTGTGATTATGCATAATTATTTTCAATTACAATTATTATAATGATGCATTATGCACAATCAAATTTTAACAAATTATTAACTACTTTTTAAATATTTTACACCCATTTTCACATTTTATACATACCGACCATATTTTTTTAATTTTTTACCTCTAAAAAGCCTTGATTTTAGTAGATTTTTAAGATTTACCGCGTTAAACCGCTATCATTTTTATGTAACAATTTTGTAACATTTTCTATTCCTGTCTAACGGTCCAAATACCTGGTTTATAAAGGAAACTTTACCTTTTATATCTAGTTCTTTTGTCCCATCTTTATTCTATTCCAATAGAATTATGTTTCTCCTGCTTCATTGACTTTTGAGAGGAAATATGATGTAATGAAAGTAAATTTTACAAAAGCAGGTGATACCATTGGCCAATTTACCCGGAGTTTATAAGACAGCGAAAAAGGATGGGCAGATATATTATCGTGCCTCCATTACCTATCAGAATAAACATATTAGTTTAGGCAGCTACCCCTTAGAATCTTCTGCTGCCAAAGCCTATGACACAGCAACTGCAATCGTACGGGAGGGACGGTATCAAATTGATGGCTTTCATATAAATTATGGTATTGCTTTTGATAAATGGGTGACACTTATGAACTTGCGTGATAACGGTATTTACTTTCGAAATCCCATCTACTTAAAGCAGAGATATTTCCTATACTATATTAATAAGAAGATTCTCTTAAAGTTTGATGTAGATGACCTCTTTTATTATGCCAATCATAAGATTATGAAGCGGGGCGGCCACCTATTTGTTGCAGATTACGGTATGCAGGTGAATATCCTTTCCCGCTATGGCATTAAGAATTATGCAGTGGCAGGAAGAGATTATCGCTTTGTCAATGGCGACCCTACCGACTACCGCTATGGCAATATCGAGATTATCAATCCCTATCACGGAGTTACTAAGTCCTATCTGAAAGGATTGCCAATTTATACTGCAAAAATACATATTAATGGAAATTTTATTATAGGAAGATATACAACTGAGGCTCAGGCGGCAATTGCCTACAATAAGGCAGTGCATTTGTTAAAAGAACGGGGGATAACAAAAGACTTCCCTGAGAATTATGTTCCGGAGATCGATGAGATTACTTATGCAAAGCTTTATAATTCCGCTCGCATTTCCAAAAAAGTCAGGGAATATCAGATTCCTGAGTCAAAGTAGATGAAAAATAAAGAGTGATATCTGAGTCGAAAAATAAAATATAATTAAAAATTGAAATTGATTCAAATTGAGATTTAAGAAATAATCAAGAAATTTTGAAGCTTTAGCCTTTAATTCTAAAAATAAAAAATAAAAATAAAAAAGTACTACCTTTTTCCAAATATTTGTGTTACAATGTATTTATATTAATTCTTCTTCCGTTTTCATAGTTCCATAAATAAGCCACCGAATCTTCTTGATAGATGATTCGGTGGCTTATTTATTTATGTTTATTTGTATTTATTTATTTGATATGAGGGTCAAATTCCCATGCCAAGTTTTTTTGCACCACTATGAATATAAACGGGGCATGGGAATTCGACAGCCTCCGGCGGATGCACTCGAGCAAAGCTCCGCGTTTATATAATAAAAGCCTCAGAATTTAAAATGATGAATAGTGTTGTATCTATACAGCACTATTCATCCTATAAATAATTGGCTTTTGACAATGGAATCTAAGTAAGTTTATGCAAAGAATGAGATAATTAAGGCAACCGCAAAACCAGTCACACCAACAATTGTTTCCATTACTGTCCAGGTTTTTAAAGTTGTTTTTTCATCAATGTTTAATAATGATTTCACTAACCAGAAACCAGAATCATTAAAATGACTCACTACAGTAGCACCACCAGCAATTGCAGCAGTAATACAAGCTAAATATATCTGTGACAGTCCAGAAATCTCAGGCATAGCTGCCATAATACCAGCTGCCATTGTCATAGCAACGGTAGCAGATCCTACGGAGATACGAACAAGTGCTGCAACAATAAATGCTACTACTACAAGAGGAAGTGCTGCATTGGATACTGCATTTCCAATAAGCTCACCAAGACCAGAATCTGATAAAACATAGCGAAGTACACCACCACAAGCAGTTACTAACAATATCATACCTGTAGGTTCTAAAGATTTTGTCATGATTTTCTCAAGTTCCTCTTTTGAATACCCATGTCTGATACCTAGTATTACCATAGCAAAGATTGTTGCTATAGTTAAAGCGATAAAGGGCTCGCCTATAAATTTAAAGACAGGTGCAACGGATGCCATTGCAGGTACATTACTAGATACTGTATTTAATATAATTAAGAATAAAGGTATTAATATAATTGATACAACTGTTCCAAACTTAGGAAGTTTGCTTTCATCAAAATCCGGAGCATCCTGAATGCTTTCAGGAAGTGCAACATATATTTTATTTCCAATATATTTACCAAAGATAGGTCCGGCAATAATCATAGCTACTGTACCGCAGATAATACCAAACAGAATAACATAGCCAAGATCTACTCCTAACATATTTGCCACAAGAATTGGGCCTGGTGTCGGAGGGATAAATGCATGGCCAACTGCAAGACCTGCTAATAAAGGAATTGCATAAAACAAGGTAGAACGTTTTGTCTTTTTCGCTAAACTAAATGCCAAAGGAATCAGGATGATTAAACCAGCGTCAAAGAATACAGGCATGGCTATAATTAGTCCTGTGATACCTAATGCCCAGGCTGCTTTGTTATCACCAAATTTGTTTACAAGTGTCAATGCGATTCTTTGGGCCCCACCTGAGATTTCCAGGATTGCACCAAACATGGAACCAAGACCAACCAAAAGGGCGATACCCTTTAGGGTGTTACCTATACCCGTACTGATTGAGCCAATAATGGCAGTGTATTCCATTCCGGCTATTAATCCGATTAGCGCTGCACTACAGATAATAGCAATGACTGGCTGTAATTTTGCATAAATAATTAGGAATAGTAATACCGCTAAACCTATTAATGCTGCGGCAACTAACCTGGTTGGGTTTAGTTGTACTTCTGGTGCTGCTGTTAAAAAAATTATTGAGTTCATGTAAATCCTCCCACATTTTATATTATTTTTTGAATAACCAGATTGAATGTTGTAATGCTTCTATCCTTCTATAATCCCCGAAATATCCCCTCATAAATATTCGAAAATCACAATTATTCCATGTATCCACCCTTCATAGGAGATACTGCATGTTTTGAGAAAATATTTAATACTCCAGATGGGTATTTTTCTGGTTTAGGCATCCAGTTTTTCTTACGTTCTGCTAACACTTTATCTACTTCTTCTTTTGAGCATTCCACTCCGTTAATTCCAATAATCTCTAGTAATCTTTCAGGAATATCTATTTTAATAATATCGCCCTCTTCTACTAAAGCAATGGGACCGCCATCGGCTGCCTCCGGTGACACATGACCAATTGCTGGTCCTTTGGAAGCTCCAGAAAAACGACCGTCAGTTATCAGTGCAATGGTCTTGCCTAACTCTTCATCAGAAGATATGGCTTCTGTTGTATAAAACATTTCCGGCATACCACTTCCCTTAGGTCCTTCGTAACGAATAATTACGGCATCCCCAGGTTTAATATCATGTGATATAACTGCTGCAATTGCTTCTTCTTCGCAGTCAAAGGGTCTGGCTCTTAAAACAGCCTGATGCATCTCTTTTGGCACTGCAGAATGTTTTACTACAGCACCTTCTGGTGCTAAATTGCCTCTTAATATGGCAATGGTACCATTGTCTCCAATGGGTTCATCAAAGGTACGAATTACGTCTGTACGCTTTAATCCAACTTGCTCAAGATATTTATTACAGTTATCATAATATCCATTTTTCTTTAAGTCTTCCAGATTTTCACCTAAGGTTTTACCTGTTACGGTCATAACATCTAAGTGTAGCATGGATTTAATCTCTTCCATAATTCTTGGAACACCACCTGCATAATAGAAATACTGTGCCGGCCATTTGCCTGCAGGACGGATATTTAGCAGATAGTGAGCACCTCTATGCATTTTATCAAAGGTATCCCCATCTATTTCAATTCCAAATTCATGGGCAATTGCAGGTATGTGTAACAATGAGTTAGTAGATCCAGAGATTGCAGCATGTACCATAATTGCGTTCTCAAAAGATTTCTTAGTTACAATATCTGTTGCTTTCATTCCCATCTGTGTCAACTTAGCAGCCTGCTTACCTGCTTCATATGCAACTTCCTCTAAATCCTTGCAGGTCGCCGGCATTAATGCACTCCCTGGAAGCATTAAACCCAATGCTTCTGCCATAATCTGCATGGTGGAAGCTGTTCCCATAAAGGAACATGCACCGCAGGATGGACAAGCATTATGTTTATAATATAGAAGCTGTTCTTCTGTGATTTCGCCTCTCTTACACATTGCATCATAAGCACCAATTTGTTCCAGTGTTAATAAATCAGGACCGGCATCCATGACTCCGCCAGTAACAACGATGGATGGAATATTGATTCTTCCAATTGCCATTAAATGGGCAGGAACTGCCTTATCACAGCTGGCAATAAATACACCAGAATCAAAGGTTGTTGCATTGGCATGAATCTCAATTAGGTTGGCAATGGTATCTCTTGAAACAAGGGAATAGTTGATTCCATCGTGTCCTTGCGCCATTCCGTCACAAATATCCGTCGCAAAATATCTTGCGGCCTTTGCTCCCTCTTCGTTTACACCCTGTACTGCTTTCTCAACTAATTTATTCAGATGTGCACTTCCCGGATGACTGTCTCCATAAGTACTTTCCACGATAACTTGTGGCTTTTCCAAATCACCCACGGTCCAACCCATGCCCATGCGCAGTGGATCCATCTCTGGTGCTATGGCTCTGACTTGCTGACTTCTTAATTCCATAATTCTATATCCTCCATTAACTTTCAAAACATAAGATGTCTGATGTTCTATAAAAATAGTATCATATTAATGGATTTATGTCAATAATATAATGTTATTTTGGACAATATTAACAAGAATTTGGGTAAATAGTTGTTGTACATGTCTGATGTCTATGATATTTGCACAATTATTTAAGGTTTATATCTGCTTTTGCTTTTGGTTTCCTGCACTATGCTCATAAAAATGATTTATCTAAAATGATTTTAATTCCCCCGAATTCGGAGGAATTAAAATCAATTTATAAAAGATGTCGCAACATTATTTGCTGAAATAATGTTGCGACATCTTTTATTTAACATATTCTATTGAATACTAAGGCTATACAATTGATGTTCTATGTTGTTTTTGTTCTTTGTTGTTCTTTGTTGTTCTTTATTATTCTATCAACATTCGACTCATATTCACTACAATTTTTCATTTTGATTAATTATGTCTAGTATCAGCTGACGATTATATGTTAAATGCATATACATGGCACACTTAGCACCCACACCATCTTTTATGGCAATGGCATCTGCAATTGCTTTATGTGTTTGTATGGTTTCTTGTTTCAGCTGAAAATGTGTAATATTAACAAGCACAGCAACCGAGGAATTAATCATGGGTATCAGATGTTCTACCGCCATATTCTTACTGCATCTTGCGATACAGGTATGGAATTCTATATCCGTTGGCGTGTGGTCTACATTATCCTGAATTAACTTTTCCACTTCTTCACATCTCTCATATAACTCAATCACCTCTTCGGGCGTAGCATTTTGTGCTGCCAAAAAAGCAATTTCAGGTTCTATCATAAGACGTACATTTAACAGGTCAAGTACTAATTTATGACGGTCTTCCACAATATTTAAGCCAAATGGATCATTCTCATTATACATAATTCTTGTATTTACTACAAATGTCCCTAATCCCCGTCTGACTTCCAGCACATTTTTTGATGCTAATATTTTAATTGCTTCCCGAATTGTACTCCTGCTAACCCCTAACACCTGGGCCAGCTCATATTCATTGGGAAGCTTTGCTCCAATTTTTAAATGATTGTCTACAATATAACTTAATATATTATCCTCTACCCGTTCCGTAAGAGGCTTATTATGAAAATTTTCGAATTTGTACATTAGTGATTCTACCTTTCCATAAGGAATTTGAGGTAAATCTCTTCAATTGTGTAAACTTATTCCATATAATAAATACAAAATTGTAAGTTACCTTATGCATTAAGTTTAAGTGACGCCGCAATAGAAAGCAATAGCAAAATAAAATAAATTTCGTAGTCCCAGGAGGAATTTACTTCTTATGTTTCCTCTCCTTTAACGGGTCTAAGAGCTTTGCAGCCCACCACATCAGAATCACAGATAACCCTAACATTATCATTATACTTATGATAAACCAATGTTGTTCTATAAAGGGACTAAGGGTTCCAAAATTTCGAAGGAAGGAAATAAAATTACTGCCTGTTCCTATTTGTGCTTCAATCAGAGCATAGCAGGTAATGGCCGGGTTAATTAACAGAACAAGGAGCAGGTTGCCTACGTTTGGCGGCTGGTAGATACCATTTACATTTACTGTACTAAATTTTATTTCATCTAACATGACTGCTGCCCATATCAGAATAAAGGTTCCCACAACTAATATAAGAAGTGTTCCATAGGTTGCTACTGTGGCAGCTGTTGTTCTCTTAAATAGTGTGGAAAAGAAGATTCCTATACTGCCAAGAAATATGGCAATTACAATAACCAGTAACATAAATGCACCTAAGTCACTAAGGGTAATTCCTCCAATGGAAAACACTAACCCCATAATTGGCAGACTAGAGAAAGCCAACAATATCATCATGCTAATGGAAGAAGCTAATTTACCCCGAAGAATTTTTATTGGCTTTAGCCCGGTGGTTAACAAAATCTCTAGGGTCTGTTTTTCTCGTTCTCCTGAGATAGAACCGGAAGTTAAGGCAGGTACCGTAAATAGAACTAAGCCAAATTCTGTTGCTGCTATAATTGCATATATCTGAAGGATATCCGAATAATTTACCCTGCCGCCGTATCTGCTTCCGTACTCGAAGGTTAGATAGAAAGCAAAAAGACCAAAGAGGGCCAGTAATCCATTATAGCCTAATAGGATAAGGGAAGTCTTAAAGGTTCGCACCCCTGTCTTTAGTTCTTTTTTATAGATGGGATTCAGTCGCAATATCTGGTTTACTTTTCTCCCTGTCATCATTTCGACGAACCTCCCTCTCTATCCTCCTGTCCTGTTATCTGCAGGAATAAGGATTCCAAACTATTGCTTTCTCTACCAAAACAGCAGACTTTGACCCCTTGACTTACAATTGCACTTAACAGGTTCGCCTGCTCTTTCTCATCTCCCAGGTAAATGGCTGAGATACTGTTCTCCAATATAGAGATGTTTTTTGCCCTTGGGTCTTCCTTAAGTATCCGTACTGCCAGCTCCAGGTTTTCACCAATTCTCATAACCAGTGGACCCATGGAACCTTTGGCAGCAAGTATTTCCTCTACGGTTCCTGTCACTGCCATCTTACCATTTTCAATAATTCCTATGTTGGTACACATCTGTGCCAGTTCGGGCAGAATATGAGAACTGATTACTATGGTTTTACCTTGTTCATGTAGTTTTTTGATAATTTCCTTCATCTCGTAGCGGGCTCTGGGGTCAAGGCCCGAAGCCGGTTCATCCAGAATCAGAAGTTCCGGATTATGAATCAGACTTCTTGCAAGGCAAAGCCTTTGTTTCATACCGCGGGATAAACTGTCTACATAACTATCTGCATGATCTGTTAAATCCACCAGATCAATTAGTCTTAGTGATATATCTCTCGCCTCTTTCCCTTCTATTCCATAGATGGAAGCAAAGAATTCCATATATTCTATGGCCTTTAAATTATCATAAACCCCAAAGAAATCCGGCATATAACCTATCTTTTTCTTAATCTCCTGTGGATTCGCTTTAACTCCAATGCCATCAACATAGACCTCTCCTGTGTCACACGTTAACAACCCGGCTATTATCTTCATAGCAGTGGTTTTGCCTGCACCATTGGGACCGACAAAACCAAAGATTTCCCCCGGGTTTATATGAAGGTTCAGATTGTTAAGTGCGGTAAATTTACCATATCGTTTCGTAAGGTTCTTAATTTCTAGCATCTGATGGAACCTCCTTCCAATAAGATAGGTCTGGCATAACTATTGGATTATTTCTGCTATCCTGTTTCGTAACGTATTTTAGGGTAATTTGATTTTGTTGGTTTAGATAATTCTCCAAAGACATTATTTTGGTTTTTACCTTTGAATCAAAGAGTAAATCAAAATCGCCTGTGGTGTTATTTAAGGCATAGATGTTACCTTCAAAGCCAGACCAGTAATCCTTCTGTACATATTTATTTCTCTCTGGCAGGTATTCTAACGCAGTTATGGTTTCACCCACAGGCAGCTGATATTCCATGGTAACATCCCCATCAATCATAACCGGCGCCTGATAATTTGCAGAATCATAGCCACTGTCATTCAACTGATATGGCCGAATGGACGGAACAAATACGGCATCTCGCTGGGTATAGTTTACATCAATTGGAATTATTACTGCATTTGTGCCGTAGGATTCAAGTCTCTGGGTCAGTTGTGCTGTCAGACCATTTCCCTCTATGCCTGTAATGTCATTGGTAAATCCAATAAAGTAACTGCTTGTGGTGTTTTCATTTATTTTAGCGTCTAATATATAGCGGATTACATTATACTTGCGATTCACCTCTGGGTTATTTTCATTTACATAATCAGTACCTCCGGCTATCTGGTTAAAGATGGAGGAACTATCTACAAAATCCACATGTGCAAACATTTCCGTATCTTTACCTTCTGCTGATACACTAAACCCACGGGGTATTTGGCCCATGTCAATTACATTTCCATCGATGATAAGCATGCTGTTTGTAAAGTCAAAATTAAAGTGATTCTCTACGCCTCCTTTTATGCCGTCACTGGTGTAACTTAGGTTACTCGTTAACTTATTTTCCATGGTATCACTGCCTTCTGATGTATAATAGGTTGGCGAAAATGCAGGTTTATTACGCACCTCAAGGAGTGTTTGATCTAATCCATAATAGATTGCATTATTATATTCTTCCTGAATCATAAGATTTCTGTAAGGGTAAGGAGAGTTAAATAGCAGGCTGGTGCTGTCACTTAACTGGTATATCGGATACCTCCCATCAATTTCTATGTTATACTGGTGATTGTAAGGAGCGGTAAGGGAGAAAAATACATTCTCCTGGACCTGGTCCCCATCTTCCTTAAATTCCAGGAGCTTGACATATCCAACGAAAGGTTCTTTAATCCTGGTGCCAGAACCCGCTATATAGATAATCAGGGTAAATGTTGCCGCCAGTGCCGGAACTATGATCCATGTTAGATTTCTTTTGTCCAATTTCTTTAGTATCAGATAAAGAATTGGGCTTAACAGGAACAAATAGATTCCAATAATTATAATATAATTACTGATTTTTGGTATGTTCTCGGTGTCCGTATAAGACATACTGGTATAGATATTGTAGTTATTATATTTACCATATATTTCATCCGTCAGCTGACTCTGTTTTGTCTGACTCATATTCTCTAGAACTTCAAACACAACAGCGGTGCCAAAGGATGTTTGTTCCTCATCCACTCCCAAGTCAAAATTAAATAGCTGCACCGTTCCAAGTCCTAATGCTTTACTTTGCATTAGGGAATGTCCTTTTTCCACCACAGTTTGAATCGCCCCGTCAAAGGAAATGTCTAAAAGTTCTTTGTTTACAGACTGAATTCGAAGGCTATCTATTAATTCCTGGGCCCAGTCGGAAGGAGTATATTCATATAAATAGTTCGTTGTTTGCTTATAAGCAGAACTTATAGATGTCTGACGTTCTTCTATCATCTTGGTGAGAGACTTACGTTCCTCGTCATAGCTAATAATCCTTTGTTTTAACTCATCCATTCGGTCTTCATTCATCCCAAAGGAAGTTGAAACTGCAGTCAG
>JAQZAX010000029.1 GCA_029239455.1 Anaerocolumna sp. | reverse complement strand
TACTGATTGATTTATTCGTAAAGTCTGGACTTGGAGCCTTTATCGGTAAGGTAAATATGGATCGAAATTCCATTCCTTTGCTTATGGAGTCTACGAATGATTCTATTACTGAAACCCTGGAGCTTGTAGAATATGTAGCAGGTCTTAAGAATCAGGAGAACTTTAGCCCCTCTTCATTGGTTCAATATATTGTTACTCCCCGCTTTGTTCCAAGTACTACCAGGGAATTAATGGAGGCTTTGGGTAAAATAGCACAAACCTATCAGTTACCGGTTCAATCTCACTTAAATGAGAATCGTAATGAAGTTGCCTGGGTGAAAAAGCTTCATCCTGATATTGAAAGTTTTACTAAGGTTTATGACACTTATGGTTTATTGCAACAAGGAAAAACCATAATGGCACATTGCATTTATAATACAGATGCAGAAACTAAGCTACTAAAAGAAAAACAAGTATACGTAGCTCATTGCCCCCATTCTAATTTTAACCTGGCAAGCGGAATTATGCCACTGCGAAAATACCTGAACCATAATATCCCGGTTGGTCTTGGTTCTGATGTTGGCGGCGGGCATGTACTGGATATGAGACAACATATGATTGGTGCTATTCATGCTTCAAAGATGTATTATTCCTTCCACCCCGAATATGCTCCTATTAGCATATCAGAAGCATTTTACCTGGCTACAAAAGGTGGTGGCAGTTTCTTTGGTAAAGTGGGCAGCTTTGAAGAAGGTTATGATTTTGATGCTTTAGTTATTAATGATGATCCCTCTAATTCATTTCAACATTTAACTTTGTCAGAACGGTTGGAAAAATTCATTTATACAGGTTCATTACACGCAATAGCCAAAAGATATGTTAGAGGAATCGAGATAGAAAGGTAGACGAATGCAGAATAAAAAAATATTGGTTATGGGAATTGTTTCAGTATTGTTAATTATAATATTGTCGCTGTTCGAATTTCCATCACCAATTTTCTCTCAATCGATTAACACTGAAACAGTTCAAAGCAATCAGATAACGGATATAGATACAGCAGATACCGAAATAAAAGATACAGAAGTAACAGCTGCAAAGGAAAGCCTTCCGGCATATTTTAATCCAAATGGAGAAATTCTTAACAACGTTGATTTTGATACTACTGTAATAAGCGAAGAAACACTTCGTCTTAATCAAGAGATTGCTTTGACCGGTTCCTATGAAGCTACAGTTGAGTCTTCCTCCGAAGAGATAACAGCAGAATATAGTGATATTATCTATGGTAATATTGGTGATATATCATCAGAGAATGCTACCATTGGAATCTCGAAAGCGGATCCCTTTGTTAACATTAGAGAACTTCCTGATACAAATAGCAGCATCGTCGGTAAATTATATAAAGATTCTGCTGCTGCCATCCTTAGTTACAAAGGGGATTGGGTACAAATTGAATCCGGTACTGTAAAAGGTTTTATAAAATCTGAGTTTTTAAATCTGGAACTTAGTAACGAAGACATCATAGAGCAATATGGCAAACGAAAGGTGCTGGTTGCAACTGATGGCCTTAATGTACGTAAAGAAGCAGAAGAAGATTCTAAAAGACTTACAGTTGTATACTCTAACGAAGTATATCCTGTCCTGGATGAGACAGATGACTGGATTCAAATCTCCATTGAAGATGACAATATTACAGGCTATATAGTAAAAGAATATGTGAATCTGATTGTTAACTATAATCAGGCCATTTCCTTAGAAGAAGAACAGGCTTTACTTCGGCTGGAAGAGGAAAAAGTAAAAGAAACTGACACCTCAGGCATTACGTCCTCCAAAGTAAAGAAGTCTGCATCTACTTCTGCAAGCAGCCCAAAGCAAAATTATTCCGATGAGAATCTAAAACTACTAGCCTGTCTGGTGCATGCAGAAAGTGGCAATCAACCCTATGAAGGAAAACTGGCTGTTGCCAATGTTGTCTTAAACCGAGTAAGATCATCCTCTTATCCAAATTCCATTAAGAGTGTTGTCTATCAGCCCGGACAATTTTCTGTAACAGCAAGCGGTTCGCTGCAAAAACAGCTTGATCATTATGACAGTTATTCTACAACTTCTCAGAAGCTTTCCATTGAAGCTGCCCGTTCTGCACTTGAAGGTCACAATAATATTGGGAATGCCTTATACTTTAACCGTTATAGTGCAAACCGTGAAGATTCAATTTCAGATAGCAAGCGTATAGAAGATCATATATTTTGGTAAATAATATAAATTTTGTGGGGCGGTTACAAAACGATAAAACTGGAAAGTCATATTTCCTAAATCTTCGTTTTGCAACTGCCCCACTTATTTTTGACTGCTACAAGATTAATCATTAAAAATATCATCTGGGTTCTACATAATATCTTCATAAAGATTCTGTATAATTATAATTAATGATAGAAGGAGGTGATTGAATAATGACAGGTTATCTTTTAGCACAATGCATCCGTACTTGTGACCTTCTCGGTCAGGATCTTGCAAATTGTATCCGTATGATGTTAAGCATGTAGTCGTTAATTAATATACCATACCCTAAGTAACATATCACCCCCATATGTTTGCATTGCAATATTAATTTTCACACGTTTGACATAAAAACCCCCTCTGTAGACAGAACCTGTTCTTTGGAGGGGGTTTATTTTAATATATTTCTATCTTAATAAATGATTGATAACTTAACTTTGCTTCATTAGTTATTGATTAATTTGTCTTTTTTTGTCCAGCTCATCATCTCACGGAGTTCTGCACCAACTTTTTCTAACTGATGTTCAGACTCTCTTCTTCTCTTAGCTAAGAAGTTTGTACATCCGATCTGATTCTCAAGTAACCAGTTACGAGCGAATACACCTTCCTGAATATCTTTTAATACCTGTCTCATTGCATTCTTTGTATCTTCAGTAATAATCTTAGGTCCTGTGATATAGTCACCGTATTCAGCAGTGTTAGAAATTGAATATCTCATTCCAGCAAAACCGCTTTCGTTAATTAAATCTACGATAAGTTTCATTTCATGGATACATTCAAAATAAGCACTTTCTGGTTCATAGCCTGCTTCCACTAATACTTCAAATCCAGTTTTCATTAATTCTGTTACACCACCGCAAAGTACTGCCTGCTCACCGAAAAGGTCAGTTTCAGTTTCTTCTCTGAAAGTAGTTTGAAGAACACCGGCTCTTGCTCCGCCAATAGCTAAGGAATAAGCTAATCCAAGATCATGAGCTTTACCTGTAGCATCCTGATGAATAGCGATAAGGCAAGGCACTCCTTGTCCTTCCTTGTACTGACTTCTAACAGTATGTCCTGGACCCTTAGGTGCAATCATAAGAACATCTACATCAGCAGGTGGAACAATTTGTCCAAAGTGTATGGAGAAGCCGTGAGCGAACATCAATGCATTGCCTGGCTCTAAGTTTGGAGCAATGGAGTCATTGTACATCTTAGCCTGTTTCTCATCATTAATTAAAATCATGATAATATCAGCTTTTTTAGCTGCTTCTGCAGCAGTATATACTTCAAAACCAGCAGCTTCAGCTTTTGCCCAAGACTTGCTGCCTTCATATAGACCAATGATTACATGTACTCCTGATTCTTTTGCATTTAAAGCATGTGCATGTCCCTGGCTTCCGTAACCAATAACAGCTATCGTCTTCCCATCTAATAATGATAAGTTACAATCTTGTTGGTAAAATATCTTTGCCATTCTAACTTCCTCCTAAGAAATATAAGTATTTATTATTGAAAAAAGCGTATTCCTTGAAAGTGTAACCACTTCAGCAAGTGTAACCACTTCAAAAAGTATACAACTTTTTGAAATAACCTAATTTAATCCTTTATTCATTTAACTTGTTAAAGCAACTTCTTAAATAACTACGTCCGGCTAACCGAACGTTATATTAATCATCTAAATAATCCGCAATGTCTCCAGCCCCTCTGGATAAGCCAGTTATTCCGGTTCTTACAATTTCTTTTATTGTAAATCCTTCTAATAACTTAATAAATGCATCCAGCTTCGCCTGATTACCGGTTAATTCCATCATCATGGAATCTACTGCAACATCTACAATTTTAGCCCGGAATATATCAGCAATTGCAATAATTTGCTGGCGATCCTGTACTTTAGCATATGCTTTTACAAGAATAAGCTCCCTGCACACAGACTCATCCGGCATAAGTTCTTTCACTTCAATGACATCTTCTAACTTATTAAGTTGCTTTCTTATCTGTTCTAGTATCTGGTCATCCCCTTTAACAACTACAGTCATTCGAGAGAAAGCTGGATCTTCTGTTTCACCAACAGATAAACTGTCAATATTATATCCTCTTCTGCTGAATAAACCGGCTACACGACTAAGAACTCCGGCTGTATTATCCACCAGCATCGATAACACCATTTTTTTCATACGCTCCTCCTGAAAGTTCAAACGTTATTCTTGCTTTGCAAATCCTGTCTTTAAGTTAAATTGTTTACATTGTATCAATATGAATTTAAATTGTCAATATTTAAAGCAGTAATTTGTATTGTATTTTTATTCACATTTGTGATATATTATTACATTTAACTTTGCCCTAGATAATGATAAATAATCCTACATTACGCAAGAACCCAGTCTTTGTAAACCTATATTTTGCTAATAGCATTCTCCTCTTCCACCAATTTTCCTTCATTAAATAAGCAAAAGTTGATAGTATTTTTTTATCTACTGGGGATAATTCCTGCTGATATATGCGGAAGAAATCTCTTCCCTGCAATATTGTTTTTTCGATTATTTCCCTTTGTTTTAAAAGAGAAGTAGCGCTTTTTTTAACATAGGATATAAAGTTTTTATTACCAACTATATTATTACCATGCTGTCTATAGAGTAATGTAGGTTCCGGAAGAAAACTGATATGCCCGAAAGCAGAAGCAATTAAGGCAATCCACCAGTCATGATATCTGGCATTCTCAGGAATCTTACTAATTTTAAGAAACAATGCATGATTAAACATAATTGTACAGCCAATCATTTTATTTTCCATAAGAATGTGGGGTAAATCAACCTTTTTCGTATTTAGATTACTGTTTTTATAAAAAGATTGTTCTAACGGCTTTAGTTCCTTATCCACTACCAAAGCATCTGTAAATACTGCAAGCACGGAATCTGCACCATATGTTTTCTCTGCCTTTTTCATTTGGTTTAAGGTTCGGTCAATTTTATCCGGCATCCACTTATCATCCTGATCACAAAACATGTAATAATCTTGACTATCATTTGAATAATTATAAATTTCCTGTTTCAGATAAAGGATTCCGTCCAAAAAGTTGCGGGTTACCCCCTTGTTCTTATCATTGACCTGAAAGTGGATTCGATCAGGATCTTTACTTATAAGGTCCTCGACTATCTGCCTTGTAGCATCTTTTGATCCATCATCAAAAATCCATAGTCTCCAGTTTTTATAATAACTAGCTCGAATCGATTCGATTTGTTCTTTTATATATTTCTCCCCGTTATAGGATGTCATAATAATATTTACCATGTTCATAGCTGCCTTCTCTCTACTTCCAGTACCCAGGATTCATACTCAGTTTTCTTACGAGCCACTTCGGCATAATATCATAATTCTTACCTGCAAGGTAACCTAGATATTTAAATCCGCTCTGTAAGAATAAATCAGGAATTAATATCCCTTTTTTCATCTTAAGTAGATATTTCATTGTTTTATTAATTAATTTTAGACCTTCTTTTTCTGATTTAACAGCATCAAAAATTTCTCTATATTGTTTTTGAGATACTGCCAGGTCAAAGTTTCTTTTAAACTGTTGAAGATACGAATAGGTATGTGAATGGATTACTTTCGCTTCAGCCGCGTATGCAATGGAATAGCCTGAATTTATAATACCGGCAGCCATAATCATATCTTCATTGAATATTGTTTTTGTAACAAAACCACCAAGTTTATCATAAACTTCCTTACGGTAAGCGGAACAAACATTGGAGCAGAAGTAAGTTTTAACACCTAATTCCGGTAAATCTTCCTTTGATTTTATATGACTCTCTTTAGGATAATTAAACATTCTGGTATATTGTTCAATCACACCGGCCTTTTCTCCCGCTAACTGCCTTCCATAGGCCGCAGCAACCTGAGGATTCCGGAAAGGGCGAATCAGTTGCTTTATTAACTCTATATCAACAGGTACTGCATCCTGAGTCATAAATATTATGATATCCCCCTGTGATAAGGAGGCTCCAAAGTTTCTAGTTCCGCCATGGTCGAATTCATCTTTTGCAATATCAATGCATTCTATAATACACGATGAAGTACTTAGCCCTTTCGCATAGGAAAACATGTCTTTTGTAGTTTGTCGCTCTTTTTCCTGCTGCTCTCCATAGTTTTCCAAGGTGTGCAATAAACGTATATGTTTGGGTTTTACACTTTGTTTTGTTAATCGCTCAATCAGGTGTTTAAACTTAATATCTGGCTTGTATACAGGAATAATTACATCTATAGATAAGTTTTTCTCTAAACTCTCTATAGGATTTTGTTGACTCTTTTCTATACAATTATTTATATCTATATCTGTATTATCTGACATTTTCTATACTCCTTGTCCTGCTTTCCTGCTTCTTATATATGCTATGATACTTAAGTATTGTGACACTGTCAAGCATATACGGTCTATAAAGAAATTACGAAGTTACTATTCAGCCTTCATTACCGCGAGGTATTTTGTGTAACAAAACCCGAGAACTTCATGCGCCAAAGTGCTCTTTTTGCACTTTGTGTGCATCAATTGTTGCTATGAAGCCGTAAGGCTTAATAGTAACGTTACGAATCGGAAAAGCCACGGTTACCATTAGATATTTACCATCTTTTACATCTATATACAGTAAAAGCTGGCACCAACCATGTGATCAGGAAGGTGACAGCTTCTATCTGCTGTATTATTATATTTGTCAGGAAGCCTGCAAGTCATTTTGTTGGAATCTCTCAAAAGAGAATACCATCAAAACGACCGTAAGGCAAAGACAAACAATTAAGAATACACCATCCAGCTTCCCTGCAATTAAGTCATTTGCTTCAAAGTATTTGAGAGGTGAAATCCATTTGATTGCAGTTCCATTATCAAGCATATCATGTACAATCCCCATAATAAAAGCTAATAGGAAGCTTAAATTCCCATAAAGCATTCCCTTCTCTGCCTTCTTTGAAGTCGTTGCAAAGAATATGGTAAATGCATAGAATAAAGAACTTAGTATAAAAACTACAATTCCATAAAGTATAATCAGTTTATTCATGTTTTCTTCCGTTCCCAAAGCTGCCACAGAAGCATAGGAGAACACCATACTCATCACAGTAAAGCCTACAATAGCCAGCCATCCGGCAAGTACTTTCATACCAAGTACATACTTTTTGGAACAGGGTTTCGTAAATATAAATTCATAGGTTTTATCAATTACTTCACGGGAGACCGCGTTAGCTCCCAGATGAACCGAATAGATAATACCACATATCAATACGTAAAAGGCGATAACGGAATAATATCCTGCAAGAGTAGTAATATCAACGCCTGCCATTCCAAATACCGCTAAGACCACTTTGGGAATCTGGCTTAATAAATCATTTATACTGGTTCCTCCAGTGACTCCATAAAGGCCGGTATATTTGGTCATTCCGGCAAATATAAGTACCAATAATCCAAGAATCCAGAATAGAAAAACCTTCAAATTCACTTTACATTCTCGTTTTAGTATATTCATAATTACACCCACCTCATATCGCAGGTTTACCTGCGATACTGCCATAAATTAATAGGTTGAAAGAATCTACTTATTTATGGCAATCCTTTCACTAATTTTATTTTCTTTCAACCTTACACCTTCCTTGTTGCACTATTATTTAGACCGCATGAACATCACTTTTTATGAAGCGAACATAAGAACTTCCCATGCATAAAGAAATGACAAAAATTGCAGCAATTATATATTTCACTTCATAATGCCCCTCTTCCATAACAGTGAGGGGGTCAAAATACTTAAAGGGAGTAATAAAGTACATCGCTTCCTCTTCCAAAAGATTAGCCAAAGCTGTTAAAATAAATGCTATAAATCCAACGGAAGTGGCAATTCCTGATACCGAGCGTATTTTCTTCATAAAAGTACTAAGGAAAACACCAATAGCTAAAAATACCAGCTGGGTAAACAAAAGTCCAGACGACGCCAGGACAAATCGTCCTGCCATCTCACTATCCTGACCATTCAGATAATAAACCACCAAATTAATTATGCTATAGATAATATTGCTTAGTATCACGATAGATAAACTTGCAAGTGTCTTAATACCAAATAATGCAGGTCTTGATATGGGTTTAGTAAATATAAAATCAAGACACTTCATCTTCTTTTCCCTGGCGAATATTGAAAGTGCTACGATTACTGCCATAATAGATGCTACCAATGCAATATATACATAAGAAAAACTATAAAATCCTCCATAACTAAATAAACATGCAATATTAAATCCAAATGCTTCTAAGAATCCTTCCGGGAACCCCTTCATCATTTCCAGTATATCCTGTGCACTCTCAGCATAGATAGGATAGACACCTCCCATAAAGATTATCACGGTTAACAGCAAGGCAACATTCCACACAAGAAAGCTCCTTGCTTGGGATTTTACTTCATACGTAAATATATTCATCCTCGAAATCCTCCTATTTCATTTTAATGTTAGGTTCTATCATTACCTGCAAGTTATTCTGCATAGTAATGCATAAATATCTCTTCCAGGGAGGGTTCCGATATATCAACGTTAAGAAGAGTATAGTTACTTAGTTGACGAAGCAGTAAATTACAGTCTCCACGGTAAATAAAGCTCACACTATTTCCCTGAAATTCAATTCTTGCAGCTCCCTGCATTTGAAAATCTTCTAGTGTATTCTCTTTTAAAGTAAAAGATACCTTCTTATAGGAATTCTGCTGCAACTCACTAATTTTCTCTGTCTGAATAATTCTGCCCTCTTTAATAATGGCTACTCTGTCACATATTTTCTGTACTTCGCTTAATATATGTGAGGAAAATAATACAGTGGCTCCACGCTGATTCTCCTTCTGAATTAATTCAAAAAAGGTCTGCTGCATTAAAGGATCCAACCCACTGGTTGGTTCATCTAAAATAATAAGTCTCGGGCTATGAAGCAGCCCCTGTACAATGCCTACTTTCTTCTTATTACCAAGGCTCATATCTTCAATCTTCTTATGCACATCCAGTTCTAAGGCATCCGATAATTCCCTGATACGCTTCGTACAATCTTTCTTATAAAAAGAGGCAGAATAATTCAAAAGATCAATTGCCCTCATGTTATCATAATAAAATACTTCACTAGGCAGATACCCAACCTCAGTCAGAATCTTCTCCCTATCCTTTTCACAATCCAGTCCAAAAATCCTGGCCACTCCGCTGTCTTTGTGAATTAAGGATAATAAGGTACGAATCGTTGTGGATTTGCCTGCACCATTAGGACCAATAAATCCAAAGATTTCCCCTTCGTTCACACATAAATTAACATCAATAATACCTCTTGACTTGCCATAACTTTTTGTAAGTCCTTTTGTTTCTATTGCATACATACTAATTTCCTCCTCTTCAATAATTGATTGGTTATAAGTTCATTCTAAAAATTCCTCTTTATATGCACTCCTTTTTATCAAAACAGTCCACTTCTTGTATTCTGCAACCATTTCATCTATTACAATGGGTATTCCTTTATTCCTCTTATCATGTATATAGCCATCGGCTAGCCAGAATATCATATTAAAAATATCCTGAGGATTTACATCCTGGCGAAATTTTGAGAAATCGATACCTGACAGGTACTCTGCATAGGAACCTGACAGTTTGTTCTGTAAAGCAGCGCCTGCATCTCCATCCGCCAGATTATTAACTTCAAAATAAGCTCTCATAATAAAATCGTAAATATAAGGGTTCTTCACCAAAATTGCAGCTTTCTTATGCGTAACATATTCTAACAGTTCAAAAAAGTCTTTAATACTTTTATACTTTTCATCAATCAGCTGCTCCATCATTAGTTGAATGCTATATTCCATCAAATAGAAATACAAGGATTTCTTATTATGAAAGTAGTAAAACAATAACCCCTTAGATATGCCTGCTTTTGCTGCAATATCTTCAGTTACAGCGCGTTTATATTCATTCTTGGAAAACACTTCTAGGGCTGCATTAATGATAGCACTCTGTTTCTCTTTAGGTAAGTCTAAAAACTGTTCATTCATAATCCACACTCCCTCCTGTCTGAGATGGTTTAACCGTATTGGTTAATCTTAGTTTACTTCATTGACTATTTTTTTCAAGCCCCTATTTTAAATATAATTAAAGTACCAAATTCCCATGTAAGTTTTCTTACGCTACTATAAATAAAAACACGGCTTGAATTTTAATGAGCATAAAAAGAAATCAGGTGAGATAATGAATTCCACCTGATTTCTTTGTCTATGTCTAATTTATATTTTAAAGTTATGGTCTTGCTGCAAATGTTACTTGAACAGTTTTCTCAACATAATTACCATTGTCTAAAGATTTAACAGTAACAGTACCTGTGGTTCCAGCCTTCGTATAAGTTAACACTTCGGATAAATCACTCATTGTCTCAACAGTAATATCATTTACCGAGGTAATGATATCTCCGACTTTTATTCCAGCTGCTTGTGCTGCGGAACCTTCTACCACTTCGCCTACATAGATACCTACTGGCATGCTAAATCCCTGTGCATAATCTGATGTCACATCTTTTCCGCCAATACCAAGATAAGCTCTTTCATTTTCAGCTAAGGTTTCTCGATTCATTAACTGATTTATTATAGGGATTGCATCTGAGATTGGAATTGAGTATCCAATACCTTCAACTCCTTCATCAACATACTTAACAGAGTTAATACCAATAACTTCACCTTTCGAGTTTAATAGCGCACCACCACTATTCCCTGGGTTGATTGCCGCATCTGTTTGTAATAAAGTCAGGCTGATTCCATCTATTTCAACCTCACGGTTAATTGCGCTGATATAACCAACAGTTACAGACTGTCCATATCCTAATGCATTACCGATTGCTATAGCCATCTCTCCTAGTTTAACTGCAGTTGAGTCGCCTAAAGTAGCTATTTTAATATTAGCTATTGTACCTGACGCTAAATCATCAATATTAACTGATAAAACCGCTAAATCAGAGCTTGCAGCGGTACCTTTAATTTGTGCGGTAGCAGTAGTTTCATCTGCAAATACAATCTCAACAGAATTAGCATTTTCGATTACATGGTTATTAGTTACAATAAGAATCTCTTCGTCGCTTTGTCCTATGATGATACCGGAACCGCTGGAAGGAACATCTTGTGAATACTGCCTTCCAAAGAAGTCACTGGACACGTTGGTTGTAACGGAGTTAATTGCTACGATGGATGGCATTACATTATCCACTACACCGGATACATCACTTGTAACATTACCGGTTGATGTTTCCGTTAAATCACCCAATTCTTCGTCTCCATTAAGATTCGTCTGGGTATTGCCTTCCCCTTGTAAACTAGGATCTGTCTCTAGAATATTCTGCTCTAAGACATTATCATTACTACTAACCAGGTAAGTATAGCCTTGTAGGGAAGCTCCAGCTACTAATCCAAAAACCATTCCTGCTGCTACCAATTTTATAAAACCTCTAAAGTTTTTATGTTTCTTTCTTGGCTTTACACTGTTTCCAACTACATCTGCATCAATAATTTCTGATTCCTGTACACTATAAAATGTTTCTTTATCAAATTCATTGCGATTATTGCCATATTCTTCGTTCATAACACATTCTCCTTTTCAACTTTAGTTTATATTAATTTATAAGTTATTTGATTTTCTATAACTAAAGTTTAGCAAGAAATTATGTTCACTTTGTGTTCTACTTTTGAAAAAACTATGAACATTACATTGTACTATAATTTCCTAAAATTTTTAATGCCATTGCTTCTTCCCCAATTCCGGTAAGGGCATTTTTTACACCTGCATCATTTAGATTGCCTTCGAAATCAATAAAAAAACGGTATTCAAATCTGCGTCCTTCCAACGGCCTTGATTCAATTTTTGTCATATTCAAATTATTATAGATAAAATGGGAAAGCATATTATAAAGGGAGCCACTCTCATGAGGAAGTTCAAAACAGATACTTATTTTGTTCGCATTTTTAATATATTCTTTCTTTCTTGTGATGATGATAAAGCGGGTGGAATTTAGATTCTCATGATTGATTCCTTCTGCTAATACTTTAAGCCCATACAAGCTTCCAGCTCTTTTACTTGCAATTGCAGCCTGGGTTAAGTCTTTATCTTCCAGAACCTTTTTGGCACTATCGGATGTACTGATACATTCAACGGGAGCCATATTCTTATGCTGACTAATAAATTTAGAACTTTGCATTAAAGCCTGAGGATGTGAATACACATTGCGTATGTTATCTATCTCTGAACCCTCTAGTCCAAGCAGTGCATGCTCAATCTTTACAACATGCTCGCCTATAATATAGTTATCATATTCAACTAGTAAGTCATAAATATCTGAAATTCCACCAGTGGAAGTATTTTCAATTGGCAGAACTCCATAATCTGCACTACCGTCCTTTATTGCTTCCATAATCCCCTTAAACGTAGGTACATGAAAACTGGTAATATCCGTACTAAAGTATTCTTCCATTGCTTGTTCTGTATAGGAACCCTTTACACCAAAACACACTACTTTCGTTCCAGCATGAATATCCAGCTTATCTATCTGATGAAACGGAATTTCATATCCAGCTGCACCGGTTAAGCTATATTGAAGCTTACGGCTCATTGACATTATCTGAGTAAATAGCTCTAGGATTCCACGTTTATTAAAGTCATTACCTGCCAGATTCATTAATTTATCCAGCTTCTCTTGTTCCCTTTGTTTGTCCAGAATCTTCTTACCTGTATTTATTTTGTATTCTGCAACATCTTTTGTTAATTGCATTCTATGCTCAAATAATTCAACAATTTTTTTATCTACTTTATCAATTTCATCCCTGCTTTGCTGTAAATCAATCATTTTATCCTCTTTTCCGGTACAGGCTTTTATCACACATATATACCTATTATTATTTAAACAGCTTTATTATATACTATACTTCCTTTGCAATGCAATCCCCTAGAATAATTCATTGCATTCTCCTTATATTGGATTTATAATTATATTTAGAATATACCATGCATTTTACCATGCAAAACAACGAAGGAGGAAATAAGAATAATGAGCAGAAGAAGGAGATCATTTTTCATACTAATTCCTATAGTAATCTTTTCCCTAATTTTTATTCTTTATCAATATACCAATAGAACAGTATACAATGACGCTGACGCGTATGGCAATACCCCTGGAAATTTACTTAATGGAGGTTTGTTTAGTGAACTTGATGATAAAATCTACTTTAGCAATCCTAAGGATGATGGAACTCTCTACCTAATGGACCAAGACTTAAGTAATTTTAAGAAAATTAACGATGACAAAGCAGGTTATATTAATTCCGTAGGTAATTACCTATATTATGTTCGTATGAATTATGAAAAAGAAAGTAGTTCCTCTAGTATTTTTAGTTTTAATAACACAGGTATTTACAGGATAAAGCCCAATGGAAGCAGTATTACCATGTTATATGACGACCCCAGCGGAGTTGTAAATGTATCTGGTAATAATTTGTATTATCAGCACTACAACGAATTAGAAGGACTTACCTTTTATACTGTGGGAATTGATGGATTAAAAGAAAGAATGATTTCTGAAGATGGGATTGTTCCGTTGTCAATACAAAATAATATTTTATATTATTCCGGTACAGAGGACGATCATAATATCAATACCCTAAATCTTGAATCAGATTCCAAATCTTTACTATATACCGGTAATACCTATGCCCCTATTGTGAATCATAACTACATCTACTTTATGTCCCTTGATGATAATTATGAAATCAGGCGCATTAATATAGATGGCAGTAACCCTACACCAGTGGTAAACCAAAGAGTTAGCTCATATAATATATCTGCTGATGGCAAATATCTGTATTATCAGGTAGATGATAGCGATAATAGTGGTGTCTTTCTACTAAATCTTGAGACAATGGAATCAGAAGTAATATTACAAGGGAATTTTAAGGGGTTGCATGTTGCAGGGGACTATTTCTTCTTTACAGATTTTGATGATACGAATACATATTATATTACACTAGGAACAACAACTGGTCTCTCAATCTTTGATCCGCCAAACCTGAGTAAATAAATTAACTTGAGTAAATAAATTAACCTGAGCAAATAAATTAAACGGTAGTAGCTGCAGAAAATCTATCTTTTTGCAACAGCTGCTACCGTTTCTTATTTCTTTTGTTACTGTTTTAAATATTCCTGATAAAGTTGATACATTGTCTTTCCAAAAACCGGGTGCTTTACTTCGGGGGCGATGGTGCACATGGGTTCTAGCACAAACCCTCTATATTGCATCTGGGGATGAGGAATAATCAAACGCTCCGAGTAAATAACTTCATAATCGTATAGCAAGATATCCAAATCAATGGTGCGAGGTCCCCAGTGAATGGTACGGATACGCATCAGTTTTTGTTCAATCTTGCCAATATAGTCTAGTAGTTCTTCTGGAGATAACAGAGTTTTTAGTTCAAGGGCACAATTAAGAAAATCACCCTGTTCTACGCCGCCAACTGGTTCTGTTTGAATATAATTAGATACTTTTGTCACTTTACATCTTGGATTCGTTCTTAACATATCAATGGCTACATTCAGATTACTCTCTTTATCCCCCAGATTAGAACCCAGGCTCAAGTAAACAAGATGCCACTTTCGCTCCATTTCAACTGCCACAGTTTCAATTGGCAATAAGATTGGCGCCCAGGGTTTTTTGACTTCTATCTTAATTTTTTCTACAAGAGGAAAATGGATTAGTATGGCTTCTGCCAGTTTCTCTGTTAAGGTTTCTATTAATTTGTAGGTGTTCTTCTCCATTTCCTCTTTAATAAAATGGCAGACTTGTCCGTAATTGACGGATTGCAATATATCATCTTTTTTAGCTGCTGCAGATAACTGCGCATAAAGCTCCACTGACACCAGAAATTTTTGTCCAAGTACATTTTCTTCCTTATAAACTCCATGATGGCAAAACACTTCCAAATTGGTTATTTTAATTTTATCCATTGTAGCAACCTCTCTTAAGTCATTACCTATTAATTACTTATGCTCTCGCAAGATAGCTTCGGTCATTTTAATTGCCCTATGGTTCCCAAGAACGTTATGAACTCTTACAAAATTACAGCCTTTCATAACACCCATTACACTGGTTGCTATGGTTCCTTCTTCCCTATTCTCCACAGGTTCATCTAAAGTAAGTCCAATTATAGATTTACGGGATGTGCCAAGTAATACCGGCAGATTAAATTGCTTTAGCTGTTCCAGACGGTTCATTATGGTTAAATTCATTTCATAGGTCTTAGCAAATCCAATGCCGGGATCAACTATTAATTTCTCTCTGTTAATTCCTGCTTTTATTCCAATATCTATACTTTCCTGAATATCATTTAACACATCCGTCAAAAAATCATCATAGCGGGCTTCTTTCCTATTATGCATAATGCATACCGGAACACCATAACTGCTTATGACCTGTGCCATGTTATTATCATATTTTAAACCCCAGATATCATTTATCATATCTGCCCCAGCGGCAAGTGCTGCTTTAGCCACCTTGCTTTTATAGGTATCAACGGAAATAGGCGTATCAAAATGCTTCTTTAGCTCAGATACAATTGGTATCACACGCTCAATTTCTTCTTCCTCCGATATTTGAACATAATTTGGCCTGGTAGATTCGCCACCAATATCAATGATATCCGCTCCGTCTTTTATCATCTGTTCCACCCGAGAAATAGCTGAATCTAGGCTGTTAAACTTACCCCCATCGGAGAAGGAATCGGGAGTGACATTCAGGATTCCCATAATATAAGTTTTTTCACTAAGGTTAAATTCTCTGTTTCCTATTCGCATACTTTGTTTCCTATTCTCCTATTTTGCTTCCTATTCGCATACTTTGTTTCCTATTCTCATATTTAACTTTCTATTCGCATACCATGTTTCCTCTATCTTCTTACTAAATTAAAAAATGTGTTTCTTAATTCAGCATTATCCTCAAATTCGCCTCTTACTACATAAGTAGTTGTTATAGTTCCCGGCTTTTTCACACCACGCATAGTCATGCACATATGCTCCGCCTCAAGCATTACCATAACTCCCTTTGGATTTAAATATTTCATAATATCATCTGCAATCTGGGCGGTCATTTGCTCCTGAATCTGGGGTCGTTTAGAATATACCTCCACCGTTCTGGCAAGTTTGCTTAATCCAACTACCTGATTATCCGGAATATATGCAATATGTGCTTTTCCATAGAAGGGAAGTAAATGATGTTCACAAACTGAATAAAAAGTAATGTCCTTCTCCAAAATCATTTCATTATTACTAGCTGCGAAAGACTTTAGCAAATGCTCTTTCCCATCTTTTTCTAAGCCTCCAAATAATTCTTCACACATTTTCGCTATTCTCTTTGGAGTATCTTGTAAGCCTTCCCGCTTAACGTTTTCGCCAATTCCCTCTAATAGAAGCTTTACTGCTTCCTCAATTTTCTTTTTATCCATGTTACCTCCTAACTTATCCAGACAGATAGGATCTATTTCAACAAACCATAGCTTTAAGATAATCCCAATGACTGATAAACTTCTCCCAAATATGATAACGAACCAAAGATAATGATAATTCCATCCTCTCTTGCTTCTTCCTTTGCAATGTGTATGGCATTTGTCACAGTATCTGCAGATATCACATTATTACAAAATGTCCTGGCCGCACACCCTAATTGTTCTGAGCTTAATCCACGTGCATTGGCTGGAGTAACCGTAATAATTTGTTTTGCAAAGGGATGGGTGTGACGTAAGATTGCGTGGTAATCCTTATCAGCTAATACTCCCATAATGTAGATTATTTTACGGTTACCAAAATATAATTTAATATTCTCAGCAAGCGCTATGGCTGCATCCTCATTGTGAGCACCATCCATAATGATGAGTGGTTTCGTGCTAATAATTTCAAATCTTCCACTCCATTTTGTCACAAATAATCCCAGCTTTAGTTCCTCTTCTGAGATAGTATACCCAAGTCTTTGCAAAGCTTTAATTGCCAGAATAGCAACAACTGCATTTTTTATCTGGTTCTTACCTAACAGGCTAATACGTAAATCCTCTTTCTCCTCATAAGAAAAGGTAGACCCTTGAATATCTTGACTTTTTAAGATAATTTTATTAAAATCCGCTTCCGTTAGGTGGGCACTGTTTTGTTTGCAAACTGCTCGGATAACATGGGCAGCAAACTGTTGTTGTTCATAAGATACTACTTCGATACCTGGTTTAATTATTCCAGCCTTCTCTGTTGCAATCTGTTCTAAAGTATCACCAAGCACATTCATGTGGTCCATGCTAATTGAGGTTATTACTGCACATTCCGTATTTGTAATCACATTTGTTGCATCTAATCTGCCTCCTAATCCAACCTCTAACGCAACCAAGTCGCATTCTTCTCTCAGAAAATGCAGCATTGCCATAGCTGTTTCTATTTCAAATATAGTTGGGTGAGGCATACCAGAAGCAGTCATTTTCTCGCATACCTGCTTTATTTCAGATAGTTCCCGTGCAATATCTTCATCATTAATATAAGTTATATCGTAAGGCAATACAGATTTAGGAACATCTAAGTTTAACTGACTAATATTCTTTTTATTACTTGTTAATATTTGAATTTTTTCTGCATAGCTAAATACGGATGGGGAAATATATCTGCCAATGCGGTAACCTGCGGTTGCAAGGACAGAGGAAATAAAAGCACCAGTAGAGCCTTTTCCATTGGTTCCCGCTATATGCACAAATTTTAACTTGTCCTGGGGATTATAAAGTCCTTCCAGTAGTGTTTTTATTCCCTGAAGACCTAAAACGCTGCCATATTGGTTTGCCTTCAGAAGAAATGTCATAGCTTCCTGAATATTCATTTCATGTCCCCCAATTTACTTATCATCACATACCTGGAAAATAAAGAATTTTAAGTAATATGATTCATCTGCAGACCAAAGGATAGGATGATCTGGTGCCTGGGTACGATATTCTACCTGACGCAATCTTTTCTTCACATTTTTAGCCGCTTGTCCGACTGTATTTGCAAATAACTCAGGTGTCATAAAATGAGAACAGGAGCAGGTTGCAAGATATCCTCCGTCCTTTAATAATTTCATGGCACGAAGATTAATCTCTCGGTATCCCTTAATTGCATTCTTTACGGAATTTCTTGATTTCGTAAATGCCGGAGGATCCAATATGATTACATCAAATTTTTTGTTCTGTCGTTCGAATTCAGGTAATAATTCGAATACATCAGCACAACTAAAATGTACTGTTTCCTGCAAGTTATTAAGAATAGCATTTTCCTCTGCCTGTTTTATCCCTAACTCAGAGGCATCAACTCCAAGTACTGATTTTGCACCTGCAAGTCCTGCATTTAATGCAAAGGAACCGGTATGGGTAAAACAATCTAAAACATCTGCATCTTTACATAGTTTTTTAATGGCTTCCCTGTTATATTTCTGATCCAGGAAAAAGCCGGTTTTTTGGCCCTCTTCTACATCTACCATATATTTTACACTATTTTCAATTATCTCGATCTTAGTGTCAAAAGATTCTCCAATAAAGCCTTTGATTCGTTCCATTCCTTCCTGGCTTCTTACTTTTGCATCGCTGCGTTCGTAAACTCCTCCGATATAAAAACCATCTTTTTCCAATGTATCTTTTAACAAATCAATAATGGTATGTTTCATGGAGTCTATTCCAAGTGCTAAAGATTGAACAACTAAAACATCCGAGAATTTATCGACGACGATTCCAGGTAAAAAATCTGCTTCACCAAAGATAATTCTACAGCTGCTTATATCTACTGTTTTTTTACGGTACTCCCAAGCATCTTCAACTCTCATTTTCAAAAATTCTTTTGTTATCTCTTGGTCTTTCACCCTTGTCATAATTCTTACAGTTATTTTAGATTTGGTATTAATAAACCCACTGCCCATATGATAATTGTCAAAATCATGCACACAGACAATATCACCATTTTCAAATTCACCTGTAATTTGATCTATTTCATTATCAAAAACCCACATTCCGCCGGATTTTAATGTTCTGCCTTCACCTTTTTTTAACTTAACGATTGCTTTATTCATTTGATTTTTCTCCATTTTCTTCAAAAATGTTGATTGATGAGACTCATTATACCATAGAAAGTAAGATTGTCAACGAGACTGCATGTATAGGTTTTCTAATTATGAGACTGCATGTATAGGTTTTCTAATTTCGAAGATAATAATCTCATGAAAAAGAATTTTTATAGCAATTTTTTATTATGCGGTTTGAGTGGTTGGTGTATGGAATGTTTCTGGACAGGTGTCCATTCTATTCTAGGCCGCAAAGACAGATCTTTATCATGTCACACCTCTGTATGGATGTTTCCCATCTATGGATTGGCAGCTTGTTTGAATCCAATTGCCAAAAAACTGAAAGACAAGAGTGCTCTACTTCGAGGAGGTGTTTATACTATTTGTATTTTTAGTACAGAGTTTTTTACAGGCAAAGTACTAAAAAAATTTGGAGCATGTCCTTGGGATTACAGTAAGGCAAAGCTAAATTATAAAGGTATTATTAGATTTGATTTCGCTCCGGCATGGTTTCTTGTAGGTTTATTTTATGAGAAATTATTAGAAAGGTAGCTAAGTAGCTAAGTAATCATAGCTTTGTAATCAAAATATTCAGGAACTTGCATCTAGCTGGTGCTAAGTTCCTGTTTTTTAATTTTATTAGCAAGTATTGATTTGAGGGTCAAAAGCCTCAAAATTTATAAATGATGAATAGTGCTGTATATATATTCGATTTGGCGTCGACCGGCTGAGAACACTGTTCATATATCGTCAAGACTCTAGCCAAAAATCATGCC
>JAQZAX010000161.1 GCA_029239455.1 Anaerocolumna sp. | reverse complement strand
CAGTGATTCCCACTTACATATGGTGAAATGCATACTTCCTATCTCACTCTGTCGCCTGATAATTTTTTTTTTTAAATATAAAATAATAATAATTTTTGTAATGACAACACTTCCGAGTGTTTCACATAAGTGAGTTCACAAGTGTTCCATTACACAGCCGCTTTAAATTGTGGCAAACAAAGCATTACCTTTGTTTGCAGAATTCATGATAATGACATGAAATCAAAACAAACCTACCTGGTCTGTTCACAATATCACAACCGCAAAATGCAGATTGTAACACAGAAAGCAAGTGCTATTCATATATAAAACAATCGAAGTCAGCGAAACGCCCCGACCTTCTATTGTATATTAGCCTTGTCTTTGTTTGTGTCTAGGATTCTCACAGATAACTCTGATGCTTCCTTTTCTTTTTATAATCTTACACTTTTCGCAGATTGGTTTTACTGATGACCTTACTTTCACAGTAATTCACTCCTTTCAAAAAAAGTCCGTTTATCATTATAACACTGTTAATTAAATAAATCAAGTAAATTTTTTCTGTTTTTCCGCATTATCTATAAACGTTATTTGTCACGCCAAATAATTCTACCTTTTGTTAAATCATATGGAGATAATTCTAAAGTTACTTTGTCGCCAGGTACTATTTTAATGAAATTCATACGGAGCTTACCACTGATATGTGCTAGAACTCTGTGTCCATTCTCTAACTCTACCTGAAACATTGCATTTGGTAATTTTTCAACAACGGTTCCTTCAATTTCTACTACATCTGTTTTTGACATACTGTCACCTCCATGATTTAAGATATGCATAAAACTACATATCCAAACTATCATCTTTGCTTAAACTTTTCTTAAATAACTTTATGGCTCTTTTTATTTCTTCATTGATAATCTTTTCCTTGTTCGAATCTTTCATCATTAGGTTTTCATCTACATAATGAGTAAATTGAACATGTTTGATGTTCTTCTTTTTCGGCTTTTCTATTGTCTTATAAATGCCATCCGCTAAATATACATATTCACCATCCGACTTTATTATGACATAATATTCGCCTTTGTCATGGCCCGCCTTTGCTGTTACTATTCCTCCGAACTTGTATTCAAACATAAACTGCTCCCTTCTGAATAATTTATCATAATTCAAGGGGTGCGTTTTTCTCGTAGGGATAGTATCTCCGGCTCCCCATCTGTTATAAGAACCGTGTTTTCGTAATGTGCTGATAGCGATCCGTCTTCTGTAACAACCGTCCAGTCGTCATCTTCCCAATATACGTCGTAACGTCCAGCATTAATCATAGGTTCAATAGCAAGTGTCATGCCGGCTTCCAGCTTAAGTCCTCTTCTCTTTTGTCTGAAATTAGGTATCTGTGGTTCTTCATGCATGCTAGCACCGATACCATGACCTACCAGATCCCTAACTACTGAAAAACCAAAGGATTCTGCATAATCTTGAATTGCCGCAGATATCTCATGTAAATGATTGCCAGCTTTTGCATATTTAATACCTTCAAAGAAACTTTGTTCTGTAACTTCTATTAGTTTTTTAGCTTCTTTACTAATTTCGCCTACGGCCCAGGTTCTGGCAGCATCCGATTGATATCCTTTATATATAACACCTGCGTCTAAACTAACAATATCTCCATCTTGTAGAAATGTCTTTTTATTAGGAATTCCATGTACTACTTGATCATTAATAGAAACACATACGGAAGCAGGAAAACCATTATAATTTAAAAATGAAGGGATGCAGTCATAACTTCTGATTAACTCATCTGCCTTTTTATTAACATCAAAGGTTGATATACCAGGTTTTATAAATTGTTCCAGTTCGTCATGAACAACTGCTAAAATCCTGCCTGCCTCACGCATTAATTCTATTTCTCTCTCAGATTTTATTGTAACCGGCATTTTTTACTCCTATTTCTTGTTAAGCTCCTTCTCAATAGCTGCAAATACTTCATCCATTTCTTTTGTTCCATCTACTACTGCTAAAATACCTTTAGAAGAATAGAATTCAATTAATGGTTTTGTCTGTTGATGATATACATCAAGACGTTTTGCAACTGTTTCAGGCTTATCATCATCTCTTAATACAAGCTGGCCTCCGCAAGCATCGCATATTCCTTCTGCTTTTGGCGGAATATTCACTATGTGGTAGGTTCTTCCGCAGTTAACACAGGCTCTTCTACCTGCCATACGGTGGATGATATTAGTATCAGGAACCTCTACGTTAATTGCAAAGTCAATCTTTTCCCCATTGGCATTTAATGCTATTGCTAAAGCTTCCGCCTGAGGGATAGTTCTTGGAAATCCATCTAGTATATAACCTTTTACACAATCATCTTGTCTTAATCGGTCTACTATTAGATCCACTACTAATTCATCAGGAACCAGTAACCCCTGGTCCATATATGTCTTAGCTTTTACTCCCAGCTCAGTTCCATTTTTTATGTTTGCCCTAAATATGTCACCTGTAGATATATGAGGAATGTCGTATTGGTCAGAAATTCTTTTTGCCTGTGTTCCCTTCCCCGCTCCAGGTGCACCTAACATAATAATTCTCATCGTAAACTCCAATCTGTGCTATATTGCACACAAATAATTTAAGTTAAACCAACCCTCTGTATACACGTTTCCCCATATTAATACCTTTTACACTCCGATAGAATAATCTGCAAATGGCGGGGCCAAGCCCCGCCTCTGCATCTATACTAACAATATGTTCGTTAATCGTTAAGGAATCCTTTATAGTGTCTTACTAGCATCATAGATTCAATTTGTTTCATTGTTTCAAGAACAACACCAACTACGATGATTAATGATGTACCACCAAAAGATACCTGAGCGCCGAAAGCACCTGAGAAGAATATAGGAACTAGAGCCACAATTGTTAGACCTATTGCACCAATAAATATTATATTATTCAATACTTTTGTTAAGTATTCAGTTGTTGGTTTACCAGGACGAATACCTGGGATAAATCCACCTTGTTTTTTCATGTTGTTTGAAATTTCAATTGGATTAAAGGTAACTGAGGTGTAGAAATAAGCAAAGAATACAAGTAGTAATACATAGATGATTACACCTATTGAGTACTTAAATTCACCTAAGTTATCAAAATTAAACCATTTACTCTGATCAAGTACGTATAATACTTTTGGCCAAAAATATGCTCTCTCCGGTCCTACTCCAAAGAAAGAAGATATAACGATCGGAAATTGCATTAAGGATCCAGCAAAGATTACAGGTATAACACCTGAAGTATTTACCTTCAAAGGAATGTGAGAAGACTGTCCTCCCACCATTTTTCTACCTTGAACTTTTTTCGCATATTGTACCGGAATCTTTCTCTGGGCATCTTGCAATATTAAGATAAATACAACCATAGCCACAACAATTAATAAGATAATTACTGCTGCTATAATAGCATTTACAACGCTTGACGCACCGTAGATAAAATTCGTGTATAATTTCATGAAATCACTTGGCATCTGTGCAACGATATTAATTAACAGAATAATTGAAATACCATTACCTACACCTTTTTCCGTAATTCTTTCACCTAACCACATTAAAAATGCAGAACCGGCAGTAAATGAAGCTGTAATAACTGCGACATTAGCAAATGTAAGTCCACCTTCTAATATACCAGAGTTACCAAAACCAATTGCAAAAGCAATAGATTCAATTACAGCTAAACCAACTGTTAAATAGCGGCTGTATTCTGCAATTTTCTTTCTTCCATCTTCGCCGTCTTTTTGAAGTTCTTCCAATTTTGGAATCGCTATGGTTAACAGCTGCATAATGATAGAAGATGTAATGTATGGTGATATATTCAGAGCAAATATTGACATCTGTGTGAAAGAACCACCTGTTAAATTGTTAAGAAATCCAAAGTTAGTCTGGAATGAAATCCACTGGGAAAAATACTCTCTATCAATTCCAGGTACAGGAAGCAGGGAGCCAATCCTTACTATGATAAGTGCTATAAAAGTGTAAAACAACTTACTTCTTATATCTTTAATCTTAAAAGCATTTCGGAACGTTTTAAACATATCCTAAATCACCTCAGCATTTCCACCAAGAGCCTGAATTTTT